>JAPPII010000075.1 GCA_028820845.1 Candidatus Poribacteria bacterium | reverse complement strand
CAAAGGAACCCTGATAAGCACTGCTTTACAATCACTTTTGAGAAATATCAGGCCAATTACTTTTGTTTGACTCAGAAAATAAACCATGATATAATTTCTTAAGTGTAAATCGTGTCGATCCTACTGTGTGGCAACCGACACAACTAACAACAAAACGCAGATAAGGAGATTATATCATGCCACTTTGGGGAACGATTTTAACTGTTGTATTTTCGGGTATTGTTGCAGCAATATCAATCGCAAGTTTTCTTAGATCGTTTAGATTTGCGACTAAAGATAACATTGATGAATTAAAAACTGAAATTAGAAATATAAACCAACGTATAGATAGGCATCTCGAAAAGCATCCATAATTTTAACTTGACAAACGCGATCTGTGCATGCTATACTCACAATCGATAGAAAGTGCCGCGTGTTTAAAAAAATATAGGCTCACCTTAGAAAAGGCAAGCCTAATCGTTTTTGCTAATCACTATTGAAATATGAGGCGATTAACAAAAGTCTGTAGTGCCACCATTTATTAGGGCCACAATTCCCTAAAGTTAAGACAAGTTTTTTCGTTGAAATTCCATAGGTGTCAAATACCCTAACGCCGAATGTGGGCGTTTGTGGTGATACACCTATGCGATAAACTGCCCGATGTGTTCTCGCGCCTGGGTAATATCTTGGTAATCATTGAGGTGAACTTCTTCTTCCTTGAGGGTGCGGATGAGTCTTTCGGCGTATCCGTTCTCCCAAGGATGCCCTCTGTGAGCTACCGAAATCTGAATACCGTGTGCTTTGAGCAGTGAGAGATAAGCCCTTGAAAGATACTGCGCGTCTTGATCGGAGTGGTGTATCTCCGGAACCCGGCCGTCTAATGCTTGCTCTAAGGGTTCCAACGTTAGAGATTGCGTCAAGTGTTGACCGAGGTGCGACTCTCTAATCAATGCGGGTGAAGACATCCATGAGCAGCGCGACATAGATGAAGCGTCCTTTGAGGCGGACGTACGGGAAGGCTGATGTTTATTAGTTTTCCAGCGATCATTTCCGAGTGGGTTGCGTTGGTTCCGCTGGCAGCTTCCTCAAGAAATGCTGTGTTTCAAACGCGAAAACGTGTTGACAAAAGGATCTGAAATATGTTAGACTCTCTCATATACGTAGGCGGCGGGGCTGCGGATGCCTCCCTGTCCGAAGAGGAAAACGCATGGTAATAGAACGCGAACTGCGGGAGTTGTCGAATGTTTCGAGCCACCACTTCCCCGATAGGAGCGCGAAATGGCTGATCCGTCAGCGCGAACATCTCGAAGCGGTGCTGAGAATGGTCGCAGGACAGATCGCCGATGCCCTTGACTTCGCACACGTCGAACAACTCAATCGAAGTTTCATCTCCGATGAACTCCGACCCCAAGAATCCGATATGATCTTCAGAGTGCCGTTTCGGTCCCCAACGCAGACGCGTCAGGAAGTCATCGTCTATCTGCTCATAGAACACCAATCCACGGTCGATCCCTCCATGGGACTTCGCTTGCTCTCTTACATGGTTCAGATATGGATGGAGGAACGCCGGCAGTGGCAGGAAGAAAAACGTCCACAGAGCGAGTGGCAGCTGACACCTATCGTGCCGATCGTCTTTTATACCGGTAAAGGAGAATGGCGGGCACCGTTGTCTCTCACCCCACTCTTGGACATCCCGGAAGTCCTTACCCGTTTCGTCCCGACTTTCGATGCCTTGCTCCTCGATGTCAAAGCCACGGCCCCCGACGCGTTGACGGCAGCCGGTCATCCCTTGGGATGGTTGTTGAGCATCTTACAGCATGAGGACTCCGATGCCCCTGTGATGCGGCAAGCCCTCCTTGAGGCTTTAGAAGGGCTGAGGGATTTACACACAGACGATGCGGATCAGTATAGGCGTGCGATTTTGTATATCTTCCTGCTGATCCTACACCGGAGAGACGCCTCAGAACATCAAGACTTACTTCGTATCCTCACAAGAGAGGATGCACAGAATCAGGAGATCGTAGACATGGCAGCATCCATCATTGAACTCAGCGAACAACGCGGACATCAACTCGGTATAGAACAAGGCATAGAACAAGGGGCGCGTCGGACGAGTATCGAAAGCACCCTCGCTATCCTCAACACTCGCTTCCCTGACGCTGACGTTCAGACACTCACGCCTACACTTGAAGCTATTGCGGACCTCAACCGACTCAAGCAACTCAATATCGAGGCATCTATCGTAGTCTCCTTTCACGCCTTCCAAGAACAGGTAGATGCATAAGCCGACAGAAAGCGAGTACCGGTTAGGTGAATGCAGAAGATGAGTCTAACGCATAGGGGCATTTGATACAAACTTAAGATTTACGCAGCGCACTCTTTTGTAGTATAACCTGTATGGAATGCCCTCGGTAACATAAACCATCAGCGAAATTACTGATTCATAACGCTTCGAGTGTTCCTAAGCATGATGCTTTTTTTCACAAACTTATCGGAGGATAATCATGAACTTTACACTGCGTTTTGTGGGTATCTGGATATTAATATTTGCAATGGTATTGGCAAATGCTTCAGTCGCAACAGCCGATAGAACATCAAATGATTCGCCTGACAAAACATCAAATCGTACTGAGGCTGAAACTTTTTATCTTTCAACGCTGGTCATACTCGGCACCGTCGGTTTGGGAAATTGGCTGACCCCTTTAGATGATTGGCAGGCTGAGATTCGCAAACTCAAGCAAGATGAAGCGTTCATTGAACGTTGGATGTTACTCTACGATGATGCAGCCTCTCTCGAAAAAGCGAAAAAGGCGATTATGAAAATTCAGGAACGGCGGAAAGCCCTGGAGAAGAAATACAACCGCTGGAAATGGGTCTATTATCCCGCGGTAGGCATCGTTGGCGCGAGTGCTGTATCCCTACTTGTTTGGTTGAGAGATTAACATGGCAGGAAACATAACACTTCAAAAGATCGACGAATATCGCTGGCGTATCCCGAAAAGCTACATGAAAGGGATGCGTGTTGACGGCATCATCTATGCCAACGAAAAGCTTCTCGATCAGGCAAAAAGTGACGAAGCACTGCAACAGGTCGCAAACGTTGCGCATCTTCCCGGTATTGTTAAGCACTCCCTCGCAATGCCCGATTTACACTGGGGATACGGGTTTGTTATCGGTGGTGTCGCTGCGACAGATCCCCAAGCAGATGGTGTCGTCTCTCCCGGCGGCATCGGATACGACATCAATTGTGGTGTCCGACTCATCCGTACGAACCTTGATGTCTCGCAACTTGAGGGAAAACGGAAATCACTCGTCGCCAAGTTGTTTGAGAACGTTCCGTGTGGTGTCGGTTCAAAAGGCAAAATTCGCTTGACTGTCCAAGAGGAACGTCAGATGTTGGAAAAAGGGGCACTCTGGTCAATTGAGCGCGAATACGGACATCCCGGGGATCTTGACTTTACCGAAGCGACCGGATTCCTCCAGCACGCCAACGCCGATGCTGCGAGCAAACGTGCCTTAGAACGCGGCAAAAATCAACTCGGTACCCTCGGATCTGGCAACCATTTCCTTGAGGTCCAAACCGTTGACCGCGTCTTTTACCGAGAAGCCGCTGATGCTATGGGGTTACGCGAAGGCAATATCTGTGTCATGATTCACACGGGTTCACGCGGTTTTGGCTATCAGATTTGCGATGAACACGTCAAGAGTTGGGTCAGAGTTGCAGAACGATACGGCATCAATCTCCCTGATCGGCAGCTCGCCTCTGCACCGATTAACTCACCCGAAGGACAGGACTACATTACCGCAATGGCATGTAGTGCAAATTATGCGTGGAACAATCGGCAGTGTATCATGCACCTCGTTCGTCAGACCTTCATGCAGTTTTTTGAAACGACAGAAGATGAACTCGGTTTGGAACTCGTCTACGATGTTGCACATAACATCGGAAAGTTTGAAAAACACACCGTAGATGGAAAAGAACGTGAGTTGTTTATCCATCGCAAAGGTGCGACCCGCGCCTTCCCAGCAGGTCATCCAGAGATACCTGACAAATACCAGAAAATCGGACAACCCGTCTTAATTCCCGGCGACATGGGGACTGCCTCTTACGTGCTTGTTGGGAATCCGGGAGCGATGGCAGAGACATGGGGTACAACCTGCCACGGTGCCGGTAGAGTGCTCTCACGGCGGAAAGCAATTGCTTTGACGAAGGGACGTTCTATCCAGAAAGACTTGGAAGCGCAGGGCATCTATGTGCGCGCGGAAGGCAGGCGCACGCTCCAGGAAGAGGTCCCCGAAGCCTACAAAGATGTTGATGAGGTCGTCCGCGTCGTTGACAAGGCAGGACTCTCCCGACGCGTCGCCCGCCTCCGTCCTATCGGTGTTGTAAAAGGTTGAAAAGTAGTATGGACCTGCTGTTCGTTACAAACCGGACCTACCGTGTGCAATTATGATCCTGCCGACTGCTGATGGCTGACTGCTATATGCCAATGTCTATTTTTTTATCAGTTTTATTTGAGTCTGTTCAAAAAATAGGCAATTCCGCCTTATAAATCACCCAAAACAGCCCCTTTTTGATTGGCACGAAAATTGCACGTCCCTATGTAAGCCTCCTTGGGTAAGCCGGAGCCATATTTCCTAAAAGGTGTAGTTTGCAAGCCTCTGTTGCATGCGTGAGTTAGGTTAGGACCCTGAACCTCTTGGAACCGACTGGAAGTGTGGTTTCCGGCTCCTTTTTCTCCAATCTATTTTTTTCATTCGAGCTCGACACGGTTTCGTTAGTCACGAAACTGTTGACACCCTCCCAAAAATATGTGATAATTGCCCTAAAATTTGAAATCCTGGCGGAGAAACCGATGAAAAAACTTGCCGATATGTCCCGTGACGACATCTATGAACTGCTCCAACGCGTTACCCATGAGGACTTTTTTGATTCACATAAACGCCTCATGCGTTTGCTCAACGCGCCACCTTCGGCAGAAAGTGAGGCGGAATTGGTAGCAGAATTCCGAGAATTTTTCTGCGAATACACATCTCTCGCCTTGTGGTTAGAGGAATACGAAGAGAATCCGCTTCAGGGCTTAGATACGCACACCGCGCTTGCGAAAAAACTGAGGCGGCACCTCGACTACATTCACGCCAATCGGAAAACAACGCTTGATGACCGAATGGACAAACGGATGGGTATCCCCTTAGAAAGCGAGTCGGTACCAGAGATAAAGGTATCCGAGCTGCCACCAGCGGAATTCCGAGCGTTGCTCCGTGTTCTCGTTGCAGAGGAACTCTTTAGTGTCCGCGAACAGGTTGTTGCGTTGCTGCAGGAGAATCCTTCGCGTCAACAGTTAGATGCATCGTTTCGCGAGTTGTTCGTCGCCTACGAACTTTTTGAACTGGTATTAGACCCATATCATTATGATCCAGACGAGGGATTGGAATTACGGCCCGAAGTTGCCGCAGAGATTGATCAGAGCATCGCGGATTACGAGTCTGGGAAAGTTAAAGCGATTCCCATTGAAGAGGTGGCGGAAAAACTTGGGTTGGATTGGGAATGTATCGATTAAGAATCATGCCAAAAGCTGAAGATGGCTTAGCTCAGTTGGATGCTACAATAGTCCCGAGGGTTCGCAAAAAAATGGATAGGTTATGCGAAACTGGTCCAATGGGCCGGCACAAAGCACTAAAAGGAAAAGATAGGGGAAAGTTCAGTGTCCCAGTAGGGAGCTATCGAATCGTATATTCCTTTGATACGCGAGAGCAAGTGGTGATTGTTCACCGGATTGGACATCGTAGCAGCGTCTATTAGAGGTCAACTTGACCGAACCAATTTCCGCAAAGTCTGAATCAACGTTCCCTCTGAGAACCATTTCCCTGCCACGCGCCACGTACTGCTCGAAAAAGTCGGATACACGTGGATCATACCACTCAATTTCCGCAAGGGAATTCCCGTCTGCATCGCCAAGACGTATTCATGGATAACTTCACCCGCGTTAGCTCCCACAATGTGAACGCCTAATATTTTCCCACTCCACCGACTCGCAATAACTTTTGTGAAACCTTGCGTCTCACCTTCAGCAACCGCTCTATCAACATCCGTTTGGTCGAGTGTGAACACGTCAACATCACCATGTTTCTCGCGTGCCTCTACCTCCGTCAATCCGCATCGAGCGACTTCTGGATCACAGAAGGTCGTCCACGGGACGACACCGTAGTTAATCGTTTTGGAGAAAGGGAAAAAGATATTGCGGATGAGCAGCTGCGCTTGAAACGCTGCGACGTGCGTAAACAGATAGTGTCCAATCACATCACCTGCAGCATAAATATTTTTGACGCTCGTCTGAAGTTTGTTGTTCACTTCGATTCCGCGTCTACCTACCTGAACTCCGATTTTATCGAGTTCTAAACCCTCAACGTTCGGTGCGCGACCTGCAGCGATTAGGATTTTATCGAACGTCTGTTCTGTACTACCCCCTTCACTACTGCTGAGAACCACCTTTGTGCCTTCTCCATTTTGTGCGACCGCTGTTATATTCGTGTTGAGTCGGAGGGTGAGACCGTCTGCGCGAAGGTAGTGGAGCATCTGTTCAGAGACATCGGTATCTTCTTTCGTCAAGATGCGTTCACTCCGTTGGACTATCGTCACATCGGCACCGAGACGATGAAATGCCTGTCCGAGCTCAACACCGATTGGACCCGCACCAACAACCAACAGCCGTTCAGGGAACTCTTCTAATTCCCAAACTGTTTCGCTATCAAGATAATCACAGAGTTCCAATCCGGGTATAGGAGGGGCAAGGGGGCGAGACCCCGTGCTAATCACGAATTTTTTGCTTTTGAGGGTGCGTGTCTCGTTATTCTCAACATCTTCTACGACGAAAGTATCGGACGATTCAAAGTGTCCGCTTCCGAAGATAACATCGACTCCCATCTCGCGGAACCGTTCAGGATTGTCGTGTTCCTCTTCAATTGTGTGTTGCGTACTTTGCACGTATTCCATCACCCGCTGCCAGTTAGGTGTACCGTCTGTGGCTGCAACGCCATATTTCTCTGCGTTCTGTATGTAATTCGCGACCTTCGCCGCTTTCAGGAGTGCTTTCGATGGCACGCATCCCGTCCAGAGGCAATCACCGCCAATACGATGCTTTTCCACAAGTGCTGTCTTTTTGCCTAACTTTGCGCCCGCCACCGCGAGCACAAGACCCGCGCTGCCACCGCCGATGATTGTCAAATCATACATATCCATTCCTCTCCACACTGTTCTATTACCGTTGTTGACGGAGTACCTTGCCGGGCAACTGGCCCGTCACGTTTCCGTCTTCGACAACTAAAACGCCGTTAACGAGTACCCAGTTTACACCGACAGGTGATTGCACCGGATCGAACCATGTAGAGCGGTCTGCAACAGTTTCCGGGTTGAAAACAACGATGTCCGCAGCAAGACCACGGTTAATTCTACCTCGGTCGGACAGCCGGAAGCGTTCCGCTGGAAAACCGCTCATTTTATAGATGGCTTCTTGGAGAGAAATTAGTTGGCGTTCGCGCACAAACTTGCCCAGATACTGCACGAAACACCCATAACTTCGCGGATGTGGGTGTGGAATATTGTAGACACCATCACTCGCAATCATCATGCGAGGGTGGTTCGCAGTGCGATTCAAAATACGTTCATTTTCTTCAGGCGGTGTTGCCCACGGCATCACAAAGGTTTCAATGGCGGCTTCTTCACAGATGAGGTCAAAGGCGAAGTCTTCATTAGATTTACCGACGCTTTTAGCGCCTTCCGCGAGCGTCATCCCGATAAACCTACCAGAACGGTTATATCCGACAATCTGATTGCCTTGGCGTAGTTCACCGCTAAGATGTGTGATTGATTTTTCTCGGACTTCAGGGTCTTCGAGGTTTGTTAACATATCGTTAGGGGCGCCGGTCTGAAATTCCATCGGAAGCATCATTGCCAGATGGGTCATGCCTGCAGGATAGAGGTAGGATTCAAAGGTCAAATCTATCTGCTCTCTCTCGACACGTTCGAGGATTTCAGCGGCTTCGTCGTCAACGCGTTCGTGTGAGATATGGACAGGAATCTCAGCGCGTTGTGCAATCTCGATCGTCTCTTCCCACGCCTGTTTTCTGCCGAGGATACGGTAACGGATGTGCGCGGCGTAGATGGCATCGTAACTCGCAGCGATCTTTGAGAGATAAACCAATTCATGCAAATCCGCATTCGCCGAGGGTTGGTAGTCGAGACCTAAGCAGAGACAACACGCACCTGCTTCCAACCACTCACGGGTGATGTATTCCATCACTTTCAGTTCGTCTGGTGTTGCCGGACGTGGATCCCACCCCATCGCATTGAGGCGAACGGCACAGTGCGGTACCTGTGGATAGAGGTTCGCCGGGATCCGCCCGTCGAACATACTCAGATACGCCTCTGGCGTTTGCCAGTTGAGAGGGACTTCATCGTCTCCGTAAGCGAATTGTGTGTAGTGCCACATTTCTTGCGCTTGTTTTGGTGATAGAGGTGCCCATCCAAAACCGTCTGGCGCGGCTAAGTGCGTCGTTACGCCTTGACTAACGGCTGCGAATTGATCTCGTCCACTGAGTAGTGCAATCTCAGAATGAACATGTACATCAATGAAACCCGGACAAACTACCTGTCCTTCCGCAGATATTCTATGCGCTGTTTCCGCCTGCTCAAGGTCTCCGATAGCAGCAATGTGGTCGCCTTGGATACCGATATCTGCTACAAACGGTTCTCGTTTCCCTGTTCCATCGATAATATTTCCGCCAGAAATAATTGTGTCAAATCTCATAAGCATCTCCTCAATTGTTGATTTAACCTATCACCGGAAGCGATGTATGTCAACGGAAAACTTACGTAGAGACGGTCTTCCAGTGATTTGCTTTGACAAAAAATCCAACCCTTGATACAATACTGGTTAGGATTCATTGCCAAATTCATTCGGGTATTTCTTACACCACAATAGGAGAAGAGCGCATGCGTCAAACCTACGCTTTCATCAGAACTTTGCTCGTAAATCCGTATGTCACGTTAGGGGTAGCCCTATTGCCGTTGATGGTTGTGTTGAGCAGTTGTAGTGAGACTGCTTCTGGTGGCAGCGGTTTTACGGATGTAGGACGCGATGAACCGACTATCGTTGATTCTGTTTTAGCAATTAGCGTCTTTGATGATAGGCCCGATGGCATCACTACGACCTTTGCCGCTGGGGTCAACGACCAAGTGTTTTTATGGATTCTGTGGGGGAATGTCGCAGAACAACATACGGTTGAAGTCTCATGGTTCTCACCAGAGGACGACCTGGACGATCCGCCGTTCTGGAGTGAAGAGAAAACCCTCACCTCAACGACCGGCGATAAAATTACATGGTTTTACATAGACCTACCCGATGATACCGGTGAGTGGTTCGTTGAAATCTATCTTGATGATCTCTTCGAGCGGAGCCATATTTTTTGGGTAGAATAATGCAGGTAAACTCCTATCTATTTACAACCGGAAGGAGAAAACCGTGGATAAACTGAAAATCGCACATATTGGTACGGGTAGACGCGGGAGCGGAACCTATCTGCCGATTATCTCGAAATTGACGGACGACCTTGAACTCGTCGCCGTTTGCGACCAACAAGAAGAAAGCGTCACCGAACAGGGCGATAAATACAACGTCCCTGCTTACACAGACACTGAGCAGATGTTAGACAGTGTTAAGCCAGATATCTGCGCAATCGTTATTACACCCAGTAACAATCATATCCCTGGACTCCTCTGCTCCGAACATGGTGTCAGTTATTGCACTGAAACACCTATTGATACAGATCTCGGATGGGCAGACAAAATGATTGCGTCCGCACAAGCCAACGGGACGAAGTTGGAAGTCAATGAAAACTATTATCGCGTCCCGACGGAACGGATAAAACGAGAAATGATTCTCGCCGGGGTCTTCGGCAAAGTCAATGTCGCATACAATGACTTCCGAGGACACGGTTACCACGGTATAGGTCTCATTCGCAGCTACGTCGGTTTTGAAAATGAACCGGTCCGAGTTTACGGCTTCCGAAAAGGATATAACGTCCAGAACCACGTCTGGCGGCAGGGACAACCCGAACGAAATACTGAGGATTGGCAGCATGCAGTGATTGAGTTTGCGGACGGGGCTATCGGTATCTTCAATTTTAGCGGCCTCTCTTACGGTTCTCCGCTCCGCGGTTTTAACGGCTCAAAGTTCTATGCAGAACGCGGAATGTGTTTCCGAAATGATGCAGTCATCTTGAACGAAGCGGCTGATGCCCAACGTCCGATTAACATTTCACGTAGAACCAACAACGTCGACGGCTATGAGACACTCTCTGCGCTTGTTGCCGATACGGAGCCTGAAGTCGTCTGGGAGAACCCTTTGCAAAATTATCCACTCAGTGATGGTGAAATCACCGTCGCAT
The DNA here is from genome assembly GCA_028820845.1 of Candidatus Poribacteria bacterium. NCBI lineage: Bacteria > Candidatus Poribacteria > Candidatus Poribacteria bacterium. The sequence goes on along the minus strand of JAPPII010000075.1, from coordinate 22,491 downwards.
CAGAGTTGATGAGTCTCGTGGATGCGGTTCGGAACGACACAGAGCCTGAATATGGTGCCTACAACGGTCGGAAAGACCGCGAGATTGATGTCGCTATGGCGCGTTCATGGGCAAATGACGGCGCGCCTGTCTCTTTCCCGTTTGAATACGAGAAACGTTGAACACGGTTTTCGCGACTGCGCAACACGTCATGTTTTCCTTGTTGTTTCCAGTAAAATTCTGTATACTATTCAGGTAGATAATTGGAAAAGTAAAAAATTTTGGAGGAATACCATTGTGAGAAAAATCCGGTTTACCCTCGCTCTCTTACTCATTTTTGGTTGCAGCACGACCTTGATGGGAAACGAATGGGCGAACTACTACTTTCCGGATGCACTCGGAAATTACTGGGTTTACGAAGACCAGAACGGCGACGAATTGACGCGGTACGCAATAGAACCAGAGAATATTGACGGCGAAACCTATCGGGCTTTCACTTATGATCCCGGCTTGGAGAATTGGGCGGACTTTGAACACTACATCCACCCGTATTATTATCAAGTCGGAGACGATTGGGTGGCATTCTTTGTCGGCACAGAGGTTGAAAACGCCGCGAAGGCATCTCTAATAGAGCAGATGGAGGAGGCACTCGTTGTGATGCGTCAGGCGATGCAGGAACAGATGCCTGAAGGGTTGAACGTCTCATTTGACATTGACTACGAGATTGACGTAACATCCCAAGATTACTTCTATTTCCTACCGACACCTGCCACTTTCAACGAAGAGTGGACGGCGATTGAGGTGAATGTTGTGCTAACCCTGACGATTGACCTCAAAGGGCTGCCGATGGAAATACCCGGAGGTTCAACCCAAACGGTTACAACCTACATGACTTACGTAGAGATGGGGAACGTCACAGGGACAGAAACAGTAGAGACAGACGCCGGCACTTTTGAAGACTGTTTGGTGGTTGAATACCGGACAGACCTATCATCTGAAACGGCTCTGTCTGTGGAAGTCCCACAGCAGCCGGGTATACAAGAACAGGCGGGGATTTCCGTCACGACCATCTGGTTGGCACCGAACGTCGGGATTGTTAAGTTTACACAGGAACACCAGCAAGACGCTGGGTCCGATGCACTTGGGTTGACACCGCCCGAAGAAAAAAACTTTGAATTGATACAGTACGAAATCAAATCAGGTTCAGACAGCGAATGAGTACCTTCCCTATCTATCGTCCAAGGCGACTTCGCGCAAATGAAAATCTGCGCCGACTGGTTCGCGAAACAGCACTCTCTGTGAATGACCTCATCTACCCGATGTTCGTCGTTCATGGGCGTGAGATCGCAACTGAAATTTCTGCAATGCCTGGATGTTATCAGTATTCAATTGACAATCTCATCAAAGCTGCGAAAGAGCTCGCTGCACTTGGAATCCCTGGAACAATTTTGTTCGGAATTCCGGCAGCAAAAGACCCTTTCGGTTTAGAAGCTTATGCCGACGATGGTATCATTCAACAGGCGGTGCGCGCCGTTAAAGATGCTGTGCCTGACCTACTTGTGATGACGGATGTCTGCCTCTGTGAATACACGGATCATGGACACTGCGGGGTCGTTGAGGCGGGTGAAGTCCAAAACGATCCTACGCTTGAGCTCCTTGTTAAAGAGAGTCTTTCGCATGCCCGTGCTGGTGCCGATGTCATTGCCCCATCGGACATGATGGACGGACGTGTTGGAGCAATTCGCACGGCATTAGATGAGAACGGATACGAAAACATTCCGATTATGGCGTATGCTGCCAAATACGCATCTGCCTTTTACGGTCCCTTTCGTGAGGCAGCAGAATCTGCGCCGCAATTTGGGGATCGCCGTGCCTATCAGATGGATCCAGCGAATGCTGCAGAGGCGTTACGAGAGGTCTCACTTGATATTGAAGAAGGAGCAGATATCCTCATGGTAAAACCTGCCCTTTCTTACCTCGATGTCATTCATCGGGTCAAAACAGAATTTCAGGTGCCTGTTGCTGCTTACAACGTCAGCGGCGAGTACGCTATGGTTAAAGCAGCAGCACAAAATGGCTGGATTGATGAGGAGCGGGTTGCACTGGAGCTGCTAACCAGCATCAAACGCGCCGGTGCTGACATGATTCTAACCTACTTTGCCAAGTCCGTTGTGGAATGGCTATAAAAAATTGGAGGAAACGCTTTGGAGGACAGTAAATCCTTAACCGCATGGCAAAAATCACAACAATTCATTCCGGGCGGTGTTAACAGTCCTGTCCGAAACTTCAGTAAGGTCGGTAGTCACCCGCGTTTCATCGCCCGCGGGGCAGGCTCGAAAATCTACGACATCGATGAAAATGAATATATTGACTATGTTGCCTCTTGGGGTCCCTTGGTTTTGGGACACGCCCATCCGAGTGTTGTAGACGCTATCAGTGCGATAGCAGCAAACGGCACCAGTTTTGGTGCGCCGACAACATTGGAGACGGAACTCGCCGAAATCATTGTTAATGCAGTGCCTTCGATCGAGCAAGTCCGTCTCGTCAACTCTGGCACTGAAGCCACAATGACTGCGATTCGCGTCGCACGCGGGTATACCGGGCGCGATAAGATCATTAAAATTGACGGATGCTATCACGGTCACGTGGACTATCTCTTGGCAAAAGCAGGTTCAGGGGTCGCTACTTTCGGGCTTTCTGATAGCGGTGGTGTCCCTGAAGATTTCGCACGCAATACACTCACCGTACCATTTAACGACGCCGATGCTGTCCGAGAAACTATAGAAGCCAATCCAGACGAAATCGCATGTCTCATTCTGGAACCGATTATGGGGAATATGGGTATCATCCCTCCCAGAGATGGTTATCTCAATGAGCTCCGTGAGATTACGGAGGCGCACGGCATTGTACTCATTTTTGATGAAGTTATCACAGGGTTTCGAGTGGCTTATGGCGGCGCACAATCTCGCTATAACGTCACGCCAGACATGACCTGTTTAGGAAAGATTATTGGGGGCGGTTTACCTGTTGGGGCTTACGGCGGGAAACGGGACATCATGCGATGCGTTGCACCGGAAGGCGATGTCTATCAGGCAGGAACACTATCGGGTAATCCGTTAGCCGTTACTGCAGGCATAACAACGCTGAAAAAGCTCGCTGAACCAGGGGTTTATGAACAACTTGAGAACAGTGCTGCTGCGCTCGCAGACGGTCTCGCTGAGGCGACAGAAGAACACAATGTTGACGCATGGCACAGTCGTGTCGGTTCGATGTTGATGCTTTACTTCACGCCGGAAACCGTCACAGATGCCGATGGTGCCCGCACAGCGGATACGGATCGTTTTCAACAATACTTCTGGGGACTCGTAGAACGGGGTGTCTATGTCGCACCCTCTCAGTTTGAGGCAGGTTTTGTCTCTTTGGTTCACTCCGAAGACGATATCAACAAAACCGTTCAAGCCGCAACACAAGTATTGGCTGATCTCTAAGGGGAAAATACGGGAAGGGCAGCCATAAGGGCTGCCCCTACATTATGTCCAACTTTGATCAAATCGTCCAATTGATTGCCGACGACCTCGCTGCTGTTGAGACGAGACTTACTGAAGAGAGCGCAAGTGAATATAGTTTCGTTGACATGGCAGTCCAGCACGTCGTTGGAGGGGGTGGTAAGCGTCTCCGTCCAATTCTTGTTGTGCTTTCTGCTAAAGTCTGTGGATATGAGGGCAGCGATGCACATACCCTCGCTGCTGTTGTTGAACTCATCCATGTCGCATCACTTGTTCACGACGATGTGCTTGATGAAGCAGCTATCCGCCGCGGGCGCGAAACTTTACATGCAAGGTGGGGTAATAAAGTTGCAGTCCTCGTTGGAGACTACTTACACGCTCGTGTCCTCTCTATGCTCGTCTCCCGTCGCGCCGATGATCCAGCGATGGCGATCCTCGCTGATACCACGCAAGCGATGTGTGAAGGTGAAGTCATACACGCATACAAAAGTGGCGATTTTGACATCTCCGAAACCGAATACCTCAAAATTATCAGTTTCAAGACGGGTAAACTGATTACGGCTTCTTGTACCCTCGGTGCGCATCTCGGCACAACCGATTCCAAACAGATTGAGGCACTTACTGTCTATGGACAACAAATTGGGATTGCCTTCCAAATTGTTGATGATGTCCTTGATTTTGCAGAAAATCCAGATAAATTGGGAAAAAACACGTTCGGGGACCTCCGTGAAGGGAAACTCACTTTTCCGATCATTTATGCTCGGAGTGTTTGTAATGATGATGAGAAACAGATGCTGGAAAAAGTCCTGAATCCCAACACAGACGAAACAGAGGCAATCGTTTTTGTTGAATCTCTGTTCCAGCGGTATGGGGTCGAAGCCTATTGCCTGAAAATCGCACAAGATTACGCCGACCGCGCCAAAGCAGCGTTAGCAGCCTTTCCTGAGACACCTGCCCGTCTCGCGCTACAACAACTCGCAAATTACGTCGTCTCACGAGAGTCATAAGAAATAGTCGTCGGTTAAGACGGGCATGGTTAATTAGAACCTTCTTTGACCGATAACTGAAAACTGATGACCGACAACCATTAAAATGTTTTATCCAGCATACATAAACCTTCAAGACCGAAAATGTCTCGTTGTCGGTGGCGGCACCGTTGCCGAACGAAAAGTCGTTACCATGCTTCTCAGCGGTGGGGACGTTACCGTAATCAGTCCAGACGCAACGGAATTGCTAACGTTCCTCTCACATCTCGGCACAATTCGTTGGCATAAGCGACAGCTGAAGGCAGGTGATACCAACGGCTATTTCCTCGTCTGTGCTGCCACTGATTTTACAGATATCAATTCCGCTGTTTTCGCGGAAGCACACGAGAAGAACAAAATCCGTTTAGTCAACGTCGTTGACGTTATCCCGCAATGCACCTTCGCTGCTGCCTCGGTCGTAACCGACGGCGAACTCATGCTTAGCATCTCAACGAGTGGTAAAAGTCCCGCAACCAGCCGCCGTATCCGTGAATATTTTGAGACACTCCTAAACGCAGATTCGTTATACACGCTCGGTTATGAGGCTGAAAAACCTGTACCGATTAAGAATCAAGGACTGCCGTATCCGGTCTATCTCCTGTTAGAAAATCGAAAATGTGTTGTTTTATGTGAGCAGAAAACGGAGGAGATTGAACGTCGTGTTTCGCTGTTACGCCAGTCTGGTGCTTCGGTTTTATGTCCGGCACCCGACACTGTGGATCGGCATTATCTTGAAGATGCGTTCCTCGTTATTGCAGACGAAACATCTACGGTGAACACGCCGTGTGAAAATGGAGACAGATTCATTTGGGAGTATCTTGATGAACCGGGTGCCGGGACCCATTTCACACCCCATCTTGTAACAGATGATAACCTGATAATTAGCGTCGCTGCCAGAAGCAGTGCGGGAACTGAGAAGGCAGAACAACTCCGTAAGAAACTCGCGAACCAATTTGAAAACAATGGGTACGGGGCATTTATCGAATTCCTCGGTGCACGCCGCTCTGAAATTCTCAAGTCTTTTCCGACATCCAAGAAGCGTGCTGACTTTTTTGAGTTGCTCATTGACAGCGTTGAAGATACAGTATCGGGGTTACAAACCCCTCCTACAAAATGCTGCCTTGGACTTACAAATCCGGAGTGTTCTGCTGAATGCCTCTTCAACTGGGTTCGGAATGGTAGGCTGGAACATGCGAATGCCTTTGTCTCCAAACTACTTGACAAAGCACACCAATGTTGCTAAAATTGCATCAGAATAAAAACGTTACGCCTTTTTCGAGACTTTCAAAACGGTTGAGAACTGCTTTAACGATCTCACGGGGATAAGAGACATTCCTGCCTTGATGCACAAAGGAAGAAAATCATGAATACGCGAAACGATTTTGAATTCAAGCAAAGAAAGTATATGCCGGTCTTTCCAAAAGCGAGCGGAAAACCGACCGTTTTTATACAAGGCTACCCTTATGAGGACGACGAGCCTATGTCCGCAACCGGATACCACGCTGAACAAATTCGTGTTTTTTCTGACCAGATCTCGCGATACTTTCAAACCCATCCACACATTTATGTCGGTGTTGACAGTTTTATCTACTACCGTGAAGGCGACATCGGAAAATTCGTTGCTCCGGATGTTTTTGTTGTTTTTGGTGTCGAGAAGTATCCACAGCGGCGGAGTTTTTATACATGGTCAGAAGGTGCCGTCCCTACAGCTATTTTTGAATTTCTTTCCGATTCAACAGCCTATCGGGATCGGCATGGAAAATTTGAAGTCTATCTCGACGATATGGGGGCGCAAGAGTACTACATCCATCAACCTGAAATGAAGAAACCCCCAGAGTTTCGAGGGTGGCGGCGAAGCCCATCGGGGGATATCCTTGAAATCGTCCCAGACGTACAAGGCGGGCTATTTAGTCAAGCACTAAACCTCTATTTCCGATGGGAGGATCAACTGCATACGCATGTCAGATTGTTACGCCCCTATCTCCCCGATGGCACCCCCATTACAACTTCTGTTGAAGAACATTACCTACGCCTCGCAGCAGAAGAACGCGCAGTAAGCGAATCCGAACGCCGCCTCGCAGCAGAAGAACGCGCAGTAAGCGAATCCGAACGCCGCCTCGCTGCTGAAAGACTCGCCAGAGAAGAATCAGAGCGACGACAGGCAATAGAAGCCGAGTTAAAACGTCTCCAAGCACAACTCGCCAACTCTGAAAATGAAAACGAATAACACATCAGCAGGACAGTTATATCTACACGCTGTCTGCCCTTATGGTCTCAAAAAGCAGGGAATATGATAAATTTTCTGTTTCTCGTCACCCTTTTAATATACTTAGCAGCAAGCATTTTTCACACCCTTTCGCTGGCTATCGGCAATCGGACTGAAGCCTCCGTAATTCGCCCAACTATCGAACGAATTGCTTTTTGGTGTACTATCATCGGTTTCGCCTTTTTGACTGTTTTTATCGCACTTTGGTGGCTACTGCAGGGGCATTTTCCGATGACACACTGGACCGACTCCATTGCTTTTTTCGCATGGGCGATCACGCTGATTTATCTACTCATTGTGCGTTTAACGCAGCTCCGCACACTCGGCAGCTTCGTCATGCCGGTTGCTTTTATTGCGATACTCATTTCATATAGCTTCGCAACGCACACCGCTGCCCTCCCCGAACCCTTGCAAAACTACTGGCTTCTGGCGCATACCTCACTTATTTTTCTTGCCTACGCCGCATTCATCGCCGCCTTTGGATTTGGGTTGATGTATCTGATAGCAGAGCGGAAAATTCGTAGAAAAGCGGATGCTCTTCTTGACAACCTTCTACCCTCTCTCGGTATTTCCGATGAACTTGGATATCGCTGCACGATTCTCGGCGTAATTCTGCTCACAATGGGAGTTATCGTTGGAAGTCTCTGGACACAATATATCCGAGATGTGCCGTGGAGATGGATTGATGCGAAAGTGATCTCTACATTGGTGACGTGGCTTATCTATGTAGCGCAAATCGGTTGCCGCCAGTTTTGGGGATGGCACGGACGTAGAGCCGCCTACGCCGCAATCCTCGGGTTTGTTGCTGTTCTCTGTACCTATGTTGGTGTAGACCTCTTTTTAGACAGCATGCATACATACCGCTAATACGAAAAATAAGGAAGACCCTTATGAACTATAACAGAAAATTCTTATCTGCTTTGCTCGTTTTATTAGGAATTCTTTTTTCATGTACGCGGGCTCCCCAGCAAATTGCCAAAGGAAACATCACGTCCGTAAGTAGCTTAGCAGTTGAAAAAGGAGAAGGTTCTACAGTACAAATACGCTTGGTTAGAGCATCCGGCAAATTAGCTCAGATTGGTAGTGGTTTCTTTGTGGCGCGTGATAAAATTGCAACCAACTTTCACAATGTCGCTACCAAAAATCTCGTCTTTGCAAAGTTAACTGACGAAAAAACAATATTGGAGGTTGAAGGGGTCACAGCATTTGATGTCGAACATGATTTAGTTATTTTAAAGGTATCAGGAGCAGGCGTACCCTTTTCCCTTGGGGACAGCGATGCTGTTGAAATCGGCGAACCAGTCTCTACCTTGGGGTACCCTGAAACAAAATACAGGGTCACGGCAGGTATCATACATGGTATTAGCGATAACCGCAAAGCGTTTCGAGTGAAAGCCGAGTATGTTGGTGGCATGAGTGGTGGGCCCGTACTGAACAGCAAAAGGGAAGTCATAGGGGTTGCTGCTGCCAGTACAGGAATTGATGGTATTGCCGTTGCGTCAAATGTTCTCAAGTTACTACTTGCCCAATCAGATTCAATAGAATCTCTGAAACAATTTCGGAAAAGAGACCTTGTCCGTGCTTATACCCACGTAATGCGGGGACGGCGTGAAATCTTTCGTGGGGATTACATTGGAGCAATAGGTGCGTTTGATAAAGCGATTGATCTATACCCAGAAGGGGCTGATATCTTCTATGGATATCGCGGGTGGGCAAAGTGGCTTCTTGGTGAGTCTAAAGAGGCTAAGGGAAATAGAAAGGAAGCACAGAATTGCTATAACGAAGCGATGTCAGACTTAAACAAAGACATTGAACTAAGTCCAGACGATTCAGGTTTACCAGAAGCTTACAGATTCGGCGGTTATGCGAAAACTAAGTTTGGTGAATTTGAAGATACTAAAGGAAATGCAGACGAAGCATTGGATTACTATAACCAGGCAATTGCACACTTTAATGAAGCTGTCAAACTTAACCCGGAGTACGCTGGGGCCTACAGCAATCGCGGTTATACGAAGATTAGATTGGCTCAATCTGAAGTCACCCAAGGAAATGTAGACAAAGCGCGGATACATTATCAAACAGCCATTGAGGACTGTACGAAGGCTATCAAGTTGAGCTCAGAGTATGCTGAAGACTCCTTGATGCGCGTTTATGCGAAATACAGGCTTGAACCAGAAAACGTTGATACCTACAAAAATCGTGGTGATGCGCAGCTTTACCTTGCTAAACTTAAAACTGCCCAGAATAATATGGATCAAGCAGAAAGCCATTATCGCGCTGCTATAGAAGATTATACTGAAGCGATCCGCCTAAAATCTGATTACGCAGATGCCTACTACAATCGCGGACTCGCAAAGCAAGGCCTTGGACTACAAGAAGAGGCGAAAGATAATTTTCAGAAAGCTGCGGAATTGAATTCGGAAATTGAAGGTCCACGAGGGAATTAAACAGTTTTTAGGACCCTCAGACTCGCTTGCTTCCTAAATTTGACATGAGCCGTAATCTGTGATATAATTTACCAAATACACGCGTGTACATCTTTTTAAATTTCTTGAAAAAAAATGAACCAGCTTGTCTCCGTCGGAACCAGCCATCATGTTGCTCCCATTGAGTTTAGGGAGAAGTTGGCGTTTTCCGAAGAACAACTTATTGAATCCCTCCAACGCTTGTGCGAATCTGATCAGGTTCAAGAGGCAGTGATTCTCTCTACCTGTAACCGGGTGGAACTTTATGCGGTTGCGCATGCAATTCGAAATGCTGATGCAGCCGCCAAAATGCTCCTTGAGTTTCTTGCCCAATTCCATCAGATGCGCGTCGAATCGCTCAAGAAATGGTGCTATCTCCACCATAACCTTGAGACGATCCAGCATCTCTTCAGAGTGACATCGAGCCTTGATTCTATGGTCGTCGGTGAGTCCCAAATATTGGGGCAAATCAAAACCGCTTACGACCTTTCGCGTTCATCGGGTGCTGTAGGCTCTATCCTCAATCGACTTTTCACCAAAGCCTTTAGTGTTGGTAAACGCGTCCGTTCCGAGACAGCAATCACTACGGGTGCTGTCTCTATTAGTTACGCCGCTGTTGAACTCGCCAAGAAAATTTTTAATACGCTTGAAGGCAAAACTGTCGCGATTCTTGGAGCCGGTGAAATGAGTGAACTGACTGCGAAGCATCTTGTTGCGAATGGTGTTTCCAAGGTCATCGTTGCAAACCGCACTTATACGCGCGCCGTCAAAGTCGCCGAGAAGTTTAACGGAACACCTCTCCCTTATGATAGCAACCTTGATTTCCTCATGGATGCAGATATTGTCATCAGTTCTACGGATGCACCGTATTATCTCATCAATCGACAACCCCTTGCGGACATCATGCGCAGACGCAAGCACCGATATATGTTTCTCATTGACATTGCAGTGCCACGCGATATTGACCCCGACGTGAGTAAGGTTGATCATGCTTTCCTATACAATATTGATGACCTTGAAGCTGTTGTTGCCTCCAACCTCCAAGACAGACAGCAAGAAGCCGTCCAGGCAGAACGGATCGTCACTGAAGAAGCCAAACGGTTCTACAACCAATTACAAGTCTTTCAGGTTAATCCTACAATTAAGGCAATCCATCAGCAGTTTCGGCAGGTCGCTGATAGCGAATTGCAAGCGTGCTTCTACAAAACAACACTCTCCGATCAGCAGGAGGCTGCTATCACCTCTATGACGCAGGCTATCGTTAAAAAACTGCTCCATCATCCCATGCAAAATCTCCGATGTGCTGTCAACGATGGTGATGCCGATCACGCGCAATATGTCCAAGCCTTACAAGAACTGTTTGAACTGGATGTTAACGATGATAATTCGGAGTTGTAGGTAAATCTATACCTCGGTCATTACACACCCCTTTAAGTCACAAGGAACTTTGATGCAGAACTCGCTTACAATCGGCACACGTGGTAGTCAACTCGCGCGCTGGCAAGCACAATTCGTTAGAAATCAATTGGAAACCCATTTTCCGAATCTTGAAGTCCATATAGAGGTCATCAAAACCACTGGGGACACCAATCCAGAGGCTTCACTCCTTGGGCTCGGTAAAGGGGTATTTACCAAAGAGATAGAAGACGCGCTCTTGACGCGGGACATTGACATCGCAGTCCATAGTTTGAAGGATCTTCCGACAGAGCTGCCACAAGGTCTCTGCATCGCTGCTATTCCAGAGCGAGAGGATCCCCGAGATGTGCTTATCACTGCTACGGGATTCCCCTTGGAAGATTTGCTCGGTGGTGCAAAGATCGGCACTACAAGTCCACGTCGGAAGGCGCAACTTCTGGGTATGCGTCCGAATCTGCGGGTCGTTGATGTCCGAGGGAACATTGATACGCGGTTACGCAAACTTCGTGAAACTGACCTTGACGGCATTATACTCGCTGCGGCGGGAATCAAACGCCTCCTCGAACCCGAAATTATCACACAATATTTTGATATAGAACGGATGGTCCCCGCTGTCGGACAGGGTGCCCTGGCGATTGAAGCACGGGAAGGCGATAGGACTGTCGAGGCTTTGCTCGCACCTCTCAACGATTCGCAGACGGTTGCTGAGGCTACTGCTGAAAGGGCTGTATTGGAAAGCCTCGGCGGTGGATGCCAAATCCCTGTGGGTGCGCATGCTTGGCATGCTGATGGTGAACTTTCGCTTATTGCCGCCGTGTGTCACCCGGAAGGAATCCATCGTATTGTAGAGACTGCCACCGGGACACCTGATGCAGCAAAATACTTGGGCGAAATCGTAGCCGAAAAACTTCAAAGTAGTGGGGCAACTGAACTGTTGAGGTTATAGGGGAACTCCTGATGAACGCATCTTCAGATAAATCGGATACCGGCATTGTTTATATTGTAGGTGCGGGTCCAGGCGATCAAAAACTTATCACACTCAAAGGTGTAGAGTGTCTCCAACGCGCAGATGTTGTCATCTATGATTTATTGCTGAACGATGCCCTCTTGGAACACTGCCCGGCGCACACCGAGAAAATCCGAGCGCCCGACCCAAGAATCCGAGCGACGCGCCAAACTGAACTCAATCAGATGCTTGTTGAACATGCGAAAGCCGGTAAAGTGGTCGTGCGTCTCAAAGGCGGAGACCCTTATATCTTCGGAAGGGGTGGCGAAGAGGCAGTCGCTCTCACCGAGGCGGGTGTTCCGTTTGAGGTGGTTCCGGGGATTACTTCTGCGATTGCTGCATCCGCTTATGCTGGCATTCCTGTCACACATCGCGACTATGCTTCGTCGGTAGCGTTTGTTACAGGGCATTCCGCCGCATTGCGTCCCGATTCAAACATCAATTGGGAGCATCTTGCCACAGCGGTAGATACGCTCGTCGTCTACATGGGTGTTGCCCATCTGCATCAGATTGCTGAACGGCTTATAACACACGGCAGAGACCCGCAAACCCCTGTGAGTTTGGTCCGTGTGGGGACCACACCACAACAGCAGGTCGTCCAAGGCACCTTGGATGATATTGTTCAAAAGGTTGAAGCAGCCCAACTGGAAAGTCCGGCAGTTATCGTCGTCGGTGAAGTGAACCGGCTCCGTGAACAACTCCGATGGTTTGACACCAAACCGCTTTTCGGGAAGCGAATCCTCGTTACACGCGCCCGTGCCCAAGCGAGCGGGTTCGCTGAACTTTTGGAGGCAAACGGTGCCGAAGTTATCCAATTCCCTACCATAGAGATTCAACCTATTGAGAACGTGGACATACCTTCTCCGAAAGGATACGATTGGATTATCTTTACAAGTGTTAACGCCGTGGAAATCTTCTATGAACGCTTACGCGAAAATGGGAAGGATGCTCGCGCATTCAGCACAAACAAAATCTGTGCCGTTGGACCAAAAACAGTGAATGCTCTTAACCACATCGGCATTCATCCCGATTTTGTTCCATCGCACTCCGGTGGAAGTGCTATCGCTGCTGAAATGGAGGACATGAGGGGGAAAAAAATACTCCTGCCACGCGCGAAAATCGCCACTGCCTACCTACCCAACGGTTTGCGCGAGAAAGGGGCAATTGTTGATGAGGTCGCTCTCTACGATACCATCAAAGTCGTAAGCAAAAATCGAGATGAAATTGAAGCCGACCTCTTGAGCGGCAGGATTAATATCGTCACGTTCACCAGTTCCTCAACGGTTACAAACTTCTTGGAGATGTTCCCGACACATGCTCCTGAAGTATTACTCGCTGATGTCAAGGTCGCCGTGATTGGTCCCACAACGCAAAAGACAGCCGTAGAGAATGGTGTGAAGGTTGATGTGCTTGCGAGGGAAACCTCAATAGAAAGCCTTGGAGAGACAATTATTGGAGAGTACCAAAGGACGTGAGATGTAGCAGTTCAATCTTGCAAGATATGCTATCGCCGGGGGGAGAGGCAGCTTATCCGAAAAAGAAAGATTTCAAGAAGGCTGCCACACCGATGAGAATAGAAGCGACGATTCCGGTTATTTTCCAGTTTCACTTTTGTCAATTTTTTGTTCCTTTATATGATCAATAAGCCCATCAAGTTTTGCTTCAACTCTCGTCTGACTCACACGCAGGTCGGTACCCTCTTTTCGGAGCTCAATCATTTCCGTTCGAGTTTCCTTCAATTCAGACTCGATCCGGTTCAATCGCTGTTCTTGTGCGTCGTTTTGGACTTTCTGGAGGTCGTCACGTGCCTTCTGTGCAGCATCAAGTGCTTTTACATCGGACTCAAGATTTGTAAAACGCTTCTCTATATCCGCCAGTTTTTGGAGGATCTGTTCATTTGCTTGCATTGGGTTCCCCCTGTTTGCGAATATTTGAAAGGGCATAGCCAGAAGTCATTGCCTATGTCTATAGTATATCCTATCTTGGATACAAAGTCAAAGCAAGTTTTGATCCAGGCATAGCCCTACTTAATGAGGCAGCTTACCCGAAAATCGGGAAAACATAAGGCACAAGCACTTTTTGATAGACGGTGATAGTCCCGAAAATCGAATAGTACCCAGCGCACAGCACCAATCCAATCTGTTTCCACAACGGTGCTTGGATCTCTGGCGGTAAGAATTTTCGGTTCACGTAAAGCGTATGTAATGCCGAAAATACGAGTAGATACCCACCAATCGTTGCCGATACGAGGATCATAAAGAACGGTTTGGCGAGATACATTGCAATGATGCCCCAGAGAATATAAACCGCCAGAATTGGATAATAAATCCATTTCGCGCTATTTTCACCCAAGTTTCTTGCCCGTCTTACCCCAGTCCAGATAATATCGGTAAAACCGCGCGGCACGCCATCTACGCCACCGAGTTGTGTCGAGAACAGAACCCAGAAACCGCAGAGCAGTGTAAGGTACCAGAGACTCCTACCACCTTTTTCCTCAAGTCCCTCCGCTTGCATTGCCGCTGCCGACCACTGTTCCATCTCCTGTCCCTGAGGCACGTACTGCAAGGTCAACATTGCAGGCAACGCGATACCGACGAAACACCCGATCATCCAAATATAATACTGTTCAAACTTGACATATTTCCACCATTCTTTAAACTTCTGTAGGTTTTCGGGTGTAATACGAAACACTTTGCCCCAGTGTGAGAGGGTTACGTGCTGGCCACCAATCATGGAGGGAATCGCACCGACAAGGCTGCTCATGCCCCACCCTTTATCGCGGACGTAATGCGTAATGCCAACATTGCCTAAGCCACCGCTACCCGCATACGCCGCGAATGCACCGACCAACAGCCAATTGACCTGCCCGTTTTCTCCTGCAGTCGGGAGTGCTCCGAAACTAAAGAACCCTTTGATAACGCTCCACCAGACTTTCGGCGACACCATAAACAGGTCTATGACGACAAGGTAGCTGATGATCCAAATGACCATAAAGAGTTGTACTTTTTCAAGCGAGTTGTAAATTTTTCCACCGAATAGCACAATCCCTAAGCAGGAGAAAAAGATGAGATATGCGAACACACGCACCGTCCCGCCATCTGCGTCTTGTGGCATATAACCGAGCCATGCGGCAGCCAATGCCGTCGCAGCCGTCATTGCCCAGCCGGGCCAAATCCCGAAAAAGTTGATACCTGAGTAGAAAGTCATCCAAAAAGGCGCGCCGGGTTTACATCGCATATAACCGCTCATCATCGGTTCGCCGGTGTAAAGTGTATAGCGAATTGCTTCTGTGTTCAGGATAACCTGAAGCAAGATGGCGATTGTCGCAATCCAGAGCAACCTACCCCCGTATTGTGCGGTAATCGCAGGACCCAGCAGCCACTCACCACTTCCAATTGAACCCCCTAACGCAATAATACCGGGACCTAAGATATTTCGGAACGCTTTCCCAAATTGATACGGTGGTGGTGCAGGTAAATCGTCAACCTCCCAATCGGGAAGTGTACCGCCATCTACAGTTTCTTTGGTTTCTGCCATATTATTACCTTCTCTCTTTAGGTTTTGATTGTGGATTGAGACATTGAGATGTTATTGTCTATTTCTTACCATTCCCAACAAATTGGGACATCTAACTTCTCTGCGAGGTCTGCGAGACCACGTAAATGGTCTACATGGATCGGAATGCCGTTCTCAAGATAGTTATCGTAGTTATTCCACTCGATTTCACCGGGAAGATAGGCTTGCGCCACGCCTTCTGCTGTTTTTGAAGTGTGAATCTTACCGATACCGCGCTGGATTTCCTCGGTATACCCTTCGTAATCCGTGAAGCTCGCAACATTCAGCGCGAAAAAGAAGTGTTCAGATGGATCGCCGGATTTATTACACGCCATCAAACCGCCACATAGAGGACCCGCGAGGATGCCCATAATAAGTGCTAATCCGTAACCACGAGGTCCCGCTGCGGGTGCGAGGAAACGTCCCTTATCTGGATCGCTCGTCGGTTGACCTGTCTCATCTATAAGCCATCCTTCAGGAATCGGTTTACCATACATTCGGAGTGTGCCGATTTTCCCCCAAGCAGAAACGCCACATGCCATATCCAGTACGATGGGATGTCCATCACCAACAGGCAAGGCGTAACTCATGGCGTTGTTTGCGACTACCGCCTCCGCGCCGCCCGGTGCTATAATAGAGGCACCGCCAGTGTTCGTCGTCGAAAATCCGATCATCTGTTTTGATGCCGCCATGATTGAATAGCACGCCGCCGCACCGAAATGCCCAGCGTTGCGGACACCTGCCGCCGCAATACCAGTTGTCTCGGCTTTTGCTATCGCTGTTTCCATTGCCAATGTGCTTGCAAGATGTCCAATCCCGTTATCGCCATCAACAACGGCGAAACTCGGTCCATCCGTTGCAATACGAAGTTCGGGTTTCGCATTCATCTTACCCTCAAGAACGAGGTTGAGGTAGCCCGGCAAGGCACGTGTCCCGTGTGAATGGACACCGCGTAAGTCGGTGAGCACCTGATGTCTCGCGATTGTTGCCGCATCTTCCGAACGGAGTCCTGCCTTTTCACAGAGCGTTCGAGCGAAATCCCGTAACTTCGCTGAATTTACCACAATTTCCTGCATAACATCTTCTCCAATCGTGAATTATCCGCCTATTTTAGCAGAGGAGCAAGTATCTATCAAGCAAAATCTAATTTTGAGGGTGTGTAAAGTTTTTGTTCTTTCTTCAACCTAGAGGCATTCAATTCTCCAATAATTTTGATTTTCTGCCGAAGCACTTTGCGTTGTCCGAGCGAGTGTTTTTGCTTGGGTGTTTCTTTAGGCTCGCGACCCCTCCGCAGAAATGTCTAAAAAAACCGACAATTGAATGGCTCTGTTCTTCAACCCCGTAGGGGTGACATCTCTGTAGAAATGCTTCAACGAAATATTTACACCTTTTGCGGCGAAGGTTACGTTTTCCTCTGAAGGTTACGTTTAACGTACTTTGTCAAGTTAAAATACAAAAAAAATGAAAAAAAGTAAAAAAAACATGAAATTACGTGTTTTTTTTTAAAAAATTGTGGTTTTTGTTATTTTTTTCTGAAAAAATCTGAACGTGGGGAGTTTCGCGCGTCAAAAATTATCCAAAAAGTGATAATGAGTGCCACTATATAGTATGTAACGCGCCCCTTCCAGCCTTCCTACCGAAATATTTTCATTTTTACTTATCCTATAAAAAGTGTTGAAAATAACGTTTTACGTTAAATGTCTTATACTTAATAGCAACGAGTGTTACAAAGTTAATTTTCACACACGTTTTGCCAGTGGACGAGTCGATTTCCGAGACGCGAGGGGTTTCTCCTATAAAAAATAATAAGGGAAATAGGAAAATAACGCTTCTCTTTAAGGAATGGCTCACATAGGGATAAATGTAACCTACGGCAAGAGTTTGAAAATGGACGACGCTGTATTCAAATAGGCAGCGTAGCAAAACACCTCGTTACCGCTGCAGACGCTGCAGCACATTAGGTTAGGTTCAAAAAAGAATAGATATCCACATCTCTGGATACACATTCTTATGTATATAGTGTTAGAGACATCGGAAGGGTGGGGATCCTGAAATCCACGCCGCCGATAAATGTTTATCTTTATATTTAGTATTTAAGGAGAATATAAGTGATGTTGTCAAAGAAATTGACATTTTCCTTAGTTTTCGTTTTGGCATTAGCGCTCGTTGCGGCTCCAGCATTTGCACAGCAGATGTGGATCAGTAATAACCTGAATGTTAATGGTGATAGCGATGCCACTTCAGGTCCTCTAGGTATGAATGGATTCGTTCTTTTTGAAATGAATGGATCTACCGAGGCAAGCACTGGGACACTTGATACTGCAGTAGCTCAGGTTTTAGCCACTCCTGCTACAGCTTTTCCAAATCTAAGGACTCTGTTCGCGGGTGGTGGGACGGTTGAACTCTTGCTGAGAGAAGCGGCCGATACCAGTCTCACAGACGGTAAATATGTGCACGAGAAGGGGCCTCGCCTCGTTATCAGCGAAATCGTTTGGGGAGTTAATGCTGACCCGGATGCAGGTGCTGCTGATGGTGCCGGGATTCAGTGGATAGAAATTTTCAACAACGGTGCCCCTTTATCAGCAAATGATCGGGTACATCTCTTGTTCACCAGTAACAGGCGTGTCCAGATGGAAAAGCAGCCTCTCAAATTCGCATCTGGTACTACTGAGGCTGCACCTGGTCCATATACACCTTCTGTAGCAGACGACGCTGTTACTTTGAACTACAGAGTCGTTGACCGTGTGAGCACACGTGCCCAGAATGGTAATCTATTCATGCTACCCGGTACCGCAGAGGGGCGTCTCACAGCAATTCCAGCCTCCACTACCATTGCAGTTGCAGGCGTTCCAGCTGTCCCCCTCGTTTCTGCGTATCGTAAGGGATGGAACGGGACAAACTATAAAGCCGTTAATGGACACGGTGCCACGAATATTAACGACGATAACGATACCCAAAAGGCACAAACTGAGCGCCGATTTGTTGGAGACGGTAGCGATGCAGGTCGTTGGGGTGCAACCGCTGCACTTTACAACGTAAGAGTTCCGGGTGATGGAACAGCTAATGCTACTGTTTCTGTAATTGCCACACCCGGAGCACACGAAACCTCCAGCGGTGTCGGTGTCAATCTACCACGTCCGGCAGCGAACCCCGCCTCTCTCTCAGCGACGGGTGTTATCATCAACGAGGTGCGTAACGATACCTCCGAAGCAAACCTCGACTGGATTGAACTCTTCAACAACACCGATCCGAGTGCCGCGGGTGCTGTTCCGCAAAATCTCAACAACTGGCAACTCAGTCTTGTCAAAAAGGTTGATGAAGAGATAGTCCTTGCCAAGCTGCCAAGTTACAAACTCCAACCGGGCGAATATCTCGTTATCTACAACCGCGATCCAGGGGATACTATCCTTGCAGGCGGTGTCAATGTTGAAAAAGTCGCCGCGCGAGAGCACGTTGAAAAGGGTGCCTCACACAAGTATGTAGTTAGTTCCGATTTGAATCTACCGAATAGTGGGAAGTTCCTTATCATCCTCAGAACAGGGACTGATAAGAACAAATCGCACGAGAAAGTCAAGGATATCGCCGGTAACGGATTCATTAACAAAGGGGTAGAAACGCCAACTTTGAATAACAAGACGAATGTCTGGCCCTTGGCAAACTGGAAAGTTCCTGGTGATCGTGATGATGGTGGTGACTTCGGTGGCGGTAACACATTCGCCAGCACCAGTCAATCCTTCGGACGGACCATTGGTCTGAACGATAAAGGTGTCTACTGGCCCAACAGCGGTGGCAATAGGCTCCATAAGGATCATTGGCAGCGTTTTGGATACCAGGGCACGGGCTATGATCGCAACGTTGATACGAACTATGCACCGGGAACACCGGGGTACGCGAATGTCTCCATCAACGTCGTTGCTGATGATCGGGATAACGCCGCTGGCAAGTCTGATTACGCCTTCGGTGGCACGGTCACGATCAGCGAAATCATGTACGACGCGGGTCCACGCTGGAATCTCATCCAGTGGATTGAACTCTACAACTCGTCCATGATGGAAACAATCAACCTGAACGGGTGGATGATGGAAATTCGCAACGAACAGACAGACGTCGAGTCCTTCGTGGATTCCAGTTTTGAGTTCGACAGTGATGTCTTTATTCAGCCCAACCAGACGTTGCTCCTCGTTTCCGGCACAGGTGTTAACGATGTAGATAACAATCGCGTCTATAACCTCTACGCAGAACACCGTCGTGAACTGGGTCTTGTCGCTCGCGATAGCAGACTCCTGAGCAGTGCAGGTTTCTACCTCAAGCTCAGTGCGAAAATCAATGTTGGTGGTGCATCAGAGATGATGGTCATGGACGAAGCGGGTAACGTGATGGTGGAAGGCGCAGCCCGCAAACATGTATGGGATCTCCCCACACGTGGTGATGTGCGTCAATCCCTCGTCCGTCAATACGGCACGCGTCAGATTGATGGTACAGCTGACATGGCGAGTGATGGGACGATGTCTACCTCTTGGAATCAGTCCGACATCGCGGGTGCAGGTATCAGTTTCTACGGACATCGTAATGATGTCGGAACTCCCGGCTACCGTCTCGGTGGTCCACTGCCCGTCTCGCTCTCCAGCTTCCGTCCCGTGCGTGATGACGCAACGGGACACGTCGTCGTCCGTTGGATTACACAGTCTGAACTCAACAACGCCGGATTCAACATCCTGCGGAGTGAAACCAAGACGGGTGAATTCAAGGTCGTCAACGTCAAAGGTATTGTTCCTGGACACGGCACGACATCTGAAAAGCATGTCTACGAATGGACGGATACCACGGCGAAACCCAACGTTGTTTACTATTATCAAATCGAGGATGTGTCGTTAGCTGGCAACCGCACGACGCTTGCGACGACGCGTCTGAAAGGTCATGTCTCTGCAGCCGGGAAGGTCACCACGACGTGGGGTGATTTGAAAGATGTTGACTAAGCTGCGGAGCAAACAAGGTTATTTCAGGGATACAGTCTATTTGAACTAACCTACCAACCGATAAAGGCGGTGTATCCCTACACCGCCTTTATTTTTTTCTATCTTCTTTTGTAGCATAGGCTGTTAGCCTGTGCATAATAATCGGATGGACGCGGATTATCGGAAATCGTCTGAAGCAGGATTTTCAAGATTGATTGGGATTTTCAGGCGGAAGGGTGTATCAGTTGCCGTAGCGCAAACTTCCAGTTTGCGTGCTGAAATGCACAATCTAAAGATTGTGCTACAAAGAGACAAGGAGCGTGTCAGAAACCAATCTGCTTGCAGCCAAAAACAGGGATCCGTCAAAAAGTGCTGTAATCCTGAAAATCCCTGTAATCCTGAAAATCCTGCTTCAGACAGGAATATTATCTAACATCATATTTTCAACGGTAAAAAAATGGAACTGCTTTCTTTACAGGTTGGGTGTTTTTGCTTGGGTGTTTCCCCACCAACCCTTTTACACATCGAAACATTGAGATTACAACAGAAAATTCAGGGGTAGAACCCCTCCTACAAATAAATGGAGAAGGTATTTCTTATGAAACATTTAATGACACAGAAATTCATTTTTGGTCTGCTGATAGCTCTCGTGCTGGCGTTTGGGGTGCAAGGAGTTGTAGAGGCACTTACACTAACGGCAACGTCCAGTGTAAGTCAGTCGGCACGAATGGGATCTACATTTGAGATGTCATTTAGGGTAGGACTGAATAACCCTAAAGACATAAATGATTTCAATTCAAATAGTAGGCATATCAAAGCCCAAGTAGCGGATCGTCAATATGCGGCCGAGGAGCGAATCCGTTCTAATGTTGCTGTTAGTAGGACTGTAGATGCAGGTTGGACTGCTGGCGACACTGATTATTACACGACATCGGCTGTGGACACAACAACAGTTGTCGGACTCGCCATTACAACTACCACCCGAAATTGGGGGATTTCACGCAGTGATGATGCTGACCTGCCAGCTGGTAAAACTTGGACGTCAGGGGATTTAACGGATCGTCAATATGCGGCCGAGGAGCGAATCCGTTCTAATGTTGCTGTTAGTAGGACTGTAGATGCAGGTTGGACTGCTGGCGACACTGATTATTACACGACATCGGCTGTGGACACAACAACAGTTGTCGGACTCGCCATTACAACTACCACCCGAAATTGGGTAACTGAAAGTAATGCTTTCTATTACAACGATGAAGCGATTGAGTTTTGGATTGAGCGAACTGGTAATCCTGACGGGGTTACTCCTGCGGGAACTCTTAAGCTGAAAAGACCTTCTTACGTTCTTCCAGGTAGATCAGATGATGAATCTGGTTCAACTACAACTGATGTATCAACCCGGTCCCTACAGGAGCGGGTAGATATAGGTCTTCCCAGTACTATAAGTTTAGTTTATGAAGATGCTACTGTAGGAATACATAGAATAAAAGTCTGGGATGCGACACCGCTCGTTGATTTTCCGCCGGACGCGGTGCCCAGTAACAATAGACCGCGGGCAAGGACAACGTTCACACTTCGTGTAACGCCGTCTAGCACAGATATAGCGGAGAGTGATAATATAGGACCTGGGAACCAAAGGATACCGGTGCAGGACGCTGTTGTACCCGTAAGTGCCGAACTCACTGTTACCCCTACTACTGGAAATCATAGGATTCGTTATGAGATTGTGAAAGGAAGTGGATCCCTGTATGTGGGAACACTTGAAGAGGAGTATACAAGGCCAAGCTCAACGTTGTCAGTGCATCAAGGTTCCAACGTGTATCTCAAAACGAATAACAGTTCTAACGAGGTTCATGTCTGGTTTGCGGGTGAGGATCGTACTGCACCGCGCGCGACGATTGTGTTTGAGTATAGAGGACAGGCACTTCCAACGACAAGGACGCCTACAACGACACCTACAACGCCCACACCAACACCTGTATCAACAACGCCATCCCTCACACTCTCATCAACAACAATCTCAGGCGCAGCGGGGAGTTCACAGACGGTTACGGCGACTGTCCAGCGCGGCACGAGTCTTGCACCGGGCATCGCGGTAACCTTCCAAGTCGGATCCCTCACGCCTGTCGTGCTGTCAACGAATACGAGTGGGCAAGTATCGCACACCTTCACGCTCCCGAGTGCGGATACGACACTCACTGTGAGTGCGAATGTGTTAGGAACGCCTGTATCGGCATCTGCTACACTTGATGTCACTGGCACGACTGATACAACAGATACAACCGACGACACAACACCCGTCCAAGTGCCAACGGACATCC
>JAPPII010000074.1 GCA_028820845.1 Candidatus Poribacteria bacterium | reverse complement strand
TAAGGTAATCATTGCTGGCGCAGGACGCGCAGCACACCTCGCGGGTGTCATTGCAGCACACACGACTCTGCCGGTCATTGGTGTCCCGATTGATGGTGGCCCCCTCAACGGTGTAGACGCGCTTTATGCAACAGTGCAGATGCCACCCGGCATTCCTGTCGGAACAATGGCAATCGGATCTGGGGGTGCGCGAAATGCCGGACTCTTCGCTGTCGAAATTCTGGCACTCCAATTCCCTGAACTCGATGCAAAATTGTTGGCATACAAAGAAAAGTTGAGCGATGGCGTTGCGGAGAAAGCGGAACGTCTCGCAAAAGTTGGCTATCAGAATTATTAGAATTAGCCTTCAGCCGTCAGCACGGATTGCTACGCAATCCTTTCAGCCGTCAGCAAAGACGCAAGCGTTACCGACTCTTTTTTTTACTGAATGCTGAAAGCCCATTCTTCTGAAAGTCGATGGTTTCTGATAGCCAATACAAGGATGCACTATGGAAACTCAAAAGTGGCATGACGACACAGAACTGTTTGACATGATGGAAAAGCAGCTATATGCTGCTGTAATTTCGGATGCTCTCGATGCAGCTGGATACCGCGAGCAAACACTGCAACACACCATCCGTCCACTATATCCAGAGGCAGTTGTCGTGGGGCGGGCGATGCCTGTCTTGTGTGTAGATGTCTACGAAATGCCAGCTGAACCGTATCAGCAGGAAATTGCGGCAGTGGATAGCCTCAAACAGAACGACATCTTCGTCTGTTCTACAAATCAGAGCACCCGTAACTGCATTTGGGGAGAACTGCTTTCAACAGCAGCACGGGCGCGCGGGGCACGGGGTGCCATTATTGAAGGCTTCATCCGAGATGCCCGACAGATTACAGAGATGCAGTTTCCGGTGTTTATGACGGGTCTATCTCCCGTAGATTCTTATGGACGTGGCGATGTGGTTGCGTATAACGTTCCAATCGAATGCGGCGGTGTCACAGTTAATCCCGGTGATATTGTGTTCGGCGATATAGACGGGGTCGTTGTCATTCCACAAGCGGTGGAAGTCGAGGTAATTGAGGCTGCCTTGGCAAAGGTGAGTGGTGAAAACCGCACACGTGATGAACTCCGCGCTGGCGCGACCCTTCGGGAAGTCTATGATAAATATGGGATACTTTAACCAATAGATTGGACAGAGATACGGGGACACCGTCCAAGAAAAAATTAAAGAGAGCAACTTCAATTCTTTAGAAAAGCGCGTAAGCTCAACTAACGGGCCAGGCTGGATATACGGAGATGGATGTTCTTCGTAAAACCCGTCTGAACGAATCGCAAGGAAAATTAAAAAGATGATTTATGAATTGCGCACCTATCAGGTTGTGCCGGGAAAGATGAAAAATCTGAATGACCGGTTCGCAAACATTACGATTCCACTGTTTGAAAAGCACGGTATGAAGGTTATCGGATTTTGGGAGACGGCTATTGGTGAGGCGACGACAACCGAACTCATCTATATGCTCGCTTTTGAGGATTTAGGACACTATCAGAGAGCGTGGGACGCGTTTATCGCTGATCCAGAGTGGCAAAATGCGAAACGCTTGACGGAAGTTGGTGGACCCTTGGTAAACGTGGCGAGTTCCAAGATTATTGAACCCACGGATTATTCGCCGTTGCGTTAGTGGCAGCCAGCAATCGGAAACGGTCAGCAAAGAGGTTTTCTGCTAATCAGAAACCTCTTTAACCAACAACTAACAACTAATAACCATTCAACGCAAAATGGCTAACTTCCCGATCTGCTCGATTTTTCCATTTTCCGTGTGGGCAATAACACGATAGAAGTATACACCATTGGCACACCGCACCCCTGTTTCATCCCTACCATCCCAATAGGTTTCGTTGACACCACGATTGGCACTTGCATCGGTAAGTGTACGAAGGAGTCTGCCGCTGACGCTGTAAATCTTGATGGTAACAGTGTCGGGTGCTTGTGCGAGGTGATATGTAAAAAAGGTCTTTCCATCAACTGTCGGATTCGGAACGTTGAAAACCTCACTGAGTGTGACTTCCTCATTCAAGACAAAGGTCGTAACAAATTCTGCTGTGTTCTCACTGGTATCTGCAGCGGTAATATGGAACTGATACTCACCGTTAGCGAGATCCGGGGCATAAGTGATAGCGGCATCCGCTGGTGCATCAGGATCGAAGGTTTCAGTATAATCACTTGCATCTAACGGGTCAAGTGTCTCATACAGACTTCCAAAACCGAGATTAAAAGAGGTCTCGTCAAGCGCACTATCATCGGTGAGTGTAATTTTAAAGCGGGGTTGTTCTGTAAGCACAGCACCATCTATCAAAGGTTCGTCAATTGGTTCGCGCGTTGAACCTGTACCGAGTGCAGTGATTTGGATATCAATAGTAGGCGGTGTCAGATCAGGAGCCTCGGTTACAAAAAATCTGTAACTGATGACTTTTTCGTCCCCACCGATGGCGTTTCCATTGAAATCTTGTGCGCTGATGTTAAAAGTATGCTCACCCGGGAAGAGAATTGGTTGATAATCAATTGGCACAGTTTGCGCCCTTCCCTGTATTCGGATCTCATAGTCGGTGATAGGTGTAAAGGGAGCACCATCCTTTCTTCCCTCAAAAGCAAAGAAGTCCATATCAATGCCGTTAGCATCTTCGAGTACAATAGAAATGATAGGCCGCGGCGGAATCACACTACCGGTTTGCGGCTGGATACCATCCAACCATAGACTGAAGGCAGGTGGTTCGGTATCGGTGCTGCGCATGAGACTAAACTGTGTCAGTTCGCTGACCTCCGCTGTAATCGTTCCGACTTGAGCACTGCTAAACTTAATCTTATCGCCAAATGCGAAACTTTCGGAACTGGCAGTCACAAGGAGTTCTAATCCGAGATGCCCAAGATAAATCGGTTCGTTCACTTTACCTCGAATCTTGACACCATTCGGATAATAGGACGGTTCGCCGGAGGCATTACGAAGTTCGTAGCGTTCAGATTCAGTAAAAAAGATGAACCAATCCCCAATTATGAATTCGCCTCTGGGTCCGCGTCTGCCGTCCACTGTCGCATTGCCGTTCCCGGTGTTGGTATTCCACGTGCGAGTGAGAACGACATCACCTCTCGGATTATAATCAGTTTTAAAAGCAAGAACATCAGCAAATTCAAAGGTGTAATTAATTCCAAGTGGCGTGCTCTCTTGCCTCGGGATCCGCAATTCTAAACCGAAGCCTTCCTCTCTGAACGGATTGTCCAATTGACCAGATTGATCGAGTTTCTGGACAGTCGTTTCTCCCTTCCGTTGGAGAAACACCTCGTATTCATAAGAATCCAGAAAGACCAGCACCCACGTCCCAGCAGGTGTAAGATTTGGATTGACGGTGATAGCGGAATCCTCTAATTTCTGCTCACTTGCGTTCTCCATCTGCGTTGGTGTGACATAGTCTTCAAGCAAAAATTCCCCTTCAGAGACGTAACGGATTTCGGAGGGTAAGCGTCGCCACGCCGAAAAATCCGCTTGCCACGCATAAATCGCCAACTGATCCGCAGTTTCGGCTAATGCGGCTTTAAACGCAGGAGTGTCATCTCGGAGGGCAGTCTCCTCTCGCACAATATCTTCCAAAGCACTCACATCGAAACGAAGTTTAACCTCAGCAGATTTAGCGAGTTCTGTTATCCCTGCGCGGAAACTGGGTTCATAGTATTGCGCGACTTCTGGTCCCTGCCGGATGAGACCGCGGCGGAGTGCTGCGACGCGAGGAATGGGTGCGAATTGGAGGTCAGGTTGGGTTGGCGCAACGGGTGCCTGTGAAGAAACAGAAAGTGGGATACCTGCCTTACTTTGTTCGTCGATGTCGAGGGCATTCGCGGGGAAATGGATGTCAAATACCCGATCCAAACTAAACGCCGTCAACGCTTCTTGAGGTTTATAACTAAACTCATTGACGATAAACGAGACGTGTTGTTTGTTATCAAACTGGCGCGATTCTTGAACGCTGCCGCGGATTTCATCCTCAACTGCGGGATCATCTGGATCTGCAAGAACATAGATTTTATGTACGCCCGTCAGGAGGGGCTTGTCAAGATCTAAGGTTGCAGTCACATGCTGCAAAACATGGGTGCCATCTGTCCAATCAGTAAGTTTGATAATTAGGCGACCCAAAATATTAGCATCTTCATCAATAATACTATCACCCTCTACATCCGGATTTCCTTCAGCAAACACGACTTCAATATCTGCGCGTACAGGTCGTCCACCGATGTTAACAATTTCCGCAACGAGTTGGTAGGCATCTTTCTCTTCAGCAAACTCATATCGAATCGGTGCTTTGTTCGTTTCGTCCGTACCGATTGCGATATTGGGACCTTCAGGTACCTTAACGACGTTGCGCTCTATCTTTGATGGAATGGCAATATTGTTTCCACTCCTATCCGTAACAAGGATTCGGTAGCGGATCTGTCGTCCACCTTGTGGAAGTGGAATAGGTGTTTGGAGTTCATACCACTGCCCACCCACGGGCACATCACCGAGGGGTACAGGTGCTTTAACCATAGGAATCGTTTCGTCTTTGAAGGTAGCAGTATCATCCCATAAGACCTCAATGCTCCGTATACCCCCCGGTCCGCCATCATCAACAACGAGGACACTAATATTAAGAGTGTCAGTAACTTTAATATCAAGCGTTTCTCGGATGTCGTGGACAACGGGTGTATCAACCCAGAAGCGAGTACCTCCAACAGCGGCGCGCGTATCATCAAAAGCGAAGATCCGTGCCACACCACCACCCGGCAGGGCGTTGTTAGGCACATCAATACGAATCGTTCCATACTCACCTTGCCAAACTCTGCCACCCATCCGCCGCGTTAACTCATTTCCAGGGTCATCGTCAAAATTATTTGCGAAAACGGCAAAAGCAGAAAGTGATTCTGTGCTAAAATCGGAGGCGCGTGTGAAAGTTGTATCGCCTGTTCCACCAATACCAGTCTTTTCAATTGTCCCTACTTCGTTCGCTTTGATGACTATCTGGTGACCATCGTTGAGCGCAATGCGTTCTAACTCGACCTTTATATCAAGTTCAGGGAGTGCGAGACGAGATGCTGGATCCCCAAAGAGCGTGTATTGTTCCGTGCCGGGAATCCACTGCGTGTTCCGAATGCGGGAGAGAAAACTAATTTTAGCATTGGCAACAATATGCCCCACAGTCGGTGCAGTTCGCGAGGGCTGAAACCCGGTATCCAGATGCCCAGCGCGCCCGACCCCGAACAAGGACTCAAAGAGATCGATGTCAAACTCAGCGTTTGCTGTGCCATAAGTTAACCGCGTCGCCGAGAGTGTAGCAATAGCACCGTATTCACCCAATAGGAATTGCTCACTGAGGCAGAAATTCCCAACTTGTTGCGGTTTATCGAACTGCCCATTGAGACAGGTTGTCGTTATAACAAAGGGTAGGTATCGGTTCCGCAATCCGACGACATCTTCAAGTCGAAAAATAGATTCATCCGCCCACGTCTGAATGCCACCGTGTCCTGTATACTCAATTGCGATCGCGCCCTGATTGATGGCAGATCGTATCTGGAGGCGTGTGCGCTCGGGACTTTTAATTTTTCGGAGATAGATTTGGCGTGTGTTGTAGCCCACGGGTATAACATCTGCTACCAGTTCATCCCGCGACACCTCAAAGAGTCCGTCGCCAGGGTTGTCTGTGTTGTCATCAGCAACCTGAATTAATGTGCCTTGCCATAATCCCGTTCTCAAATTCTTTTCATAATTGATGATTTTCTCAACCATAGTCGCGAGGTCTTCAGTGGTTTGAACGGAGAGTCGCCCTATAAGCATATCGGGTAGCGGATCTTCGCCACTCACATTGACGAAACGCTGGTCCATGGCAGTTTCACCGCTTTCAGGTGCCCAACCGTGGAATGTTGGTACGAAGATTGGATAGAGATTATAGGTCCCCCGGAATGACGGATCTCGACGGTAGAGTTCAACAGTAGCACGCTTGTAATCGTAATGGGCATCCCCTACAAGAACAACATAAGTTGGGACGGGTTGTTGCCAATTATCATAGGCATATCGGAGGAATTTTTGGATAGCCAGTGGGTTGAAGAGTCCATCACTAAATTCATCGTAGATGTCGCCGATATCAACCACCATCGTTGTTAAGCCTTGCGAGCGCCGGAATTCAACGAGCGGCTGGATGCTCTCCGTAAAGGTTGGATGCGTTATGACGACATAGTCGACTTGATTGGACGGATTCCTCAGCAAGGTTGGTGGTGTCGGTATGAGTGCGTTGATACTCCGATAGGCAGAACGCCCTATGACAAAATAGCGCGTATGCAGATTGACGGTATCTTCAAAGAGCATTTGATAAGTCGCACCTCTTCGCGAAATTTCACCGTTGATGAGTTTACTCGCAATACCTTTTTCATCAAGTTGATACACATCAATTGTTTCATCAAAAATGTTCTCAACCCGGTATTGGACCTTGCCGCGGTTACGAGGTTCGGTATTTGTATTAAATTCAAGACGGTTGGCATCCGCCCGAAAGTTTCGCCAATAATCAAGTTCATACCAATCGAGATAGAAATCGTAGGAACCTGCGGGGGTTCTGTTGGTATCAAGTGCCTCAATGCGCATATAATTGACTTGGTTATGGTGGATGCGTAATTGCGGAATGCTGCGGGTTGCAATAGGCGCAGCTTGGCGTTTCCACTCCTCAATCCTACCAAGTTGAAGCCCATTGAAAGCGATTCGGGCTTGGTGGAGGGCTGCGCCTCTGCGGGAAGCCCCTTGGAATTTAATACGCAGCGTCGCAGTGCGATCAATCTCAAGACGCGGGACTGCGGCAGGCAGTTCTATAGGAAAATCCTTTCGACTTGTGTTGATATTTCCACCACGGAAGGGAGTCCAGAAATAGTGATCAGCAAGTTCGGACTTAATATTGGTTCCGGCTAAAACATCGTGATGTACGTTCTCTTCAAAACGGGCGCGCGTTAAAAAGGCAGTCGGTGTTACTAAGTTTGGCGTGAGAGGTGTTGCGTCTCGCGTTGCCACACGGGACGGTTCAAGGTCTCCAGTAACAGGCTCACCTCGTAAAGCAAAATGGAGCCAGTAAACGTTTTCGTCAGTAAATTTGTTGTCCGACAATGCCCGTCCATAAAAAACAACCTGTTCGCCTGCATCGAGTCTATCGTTTTCATTGTCATCAAAAATGTAAACACCCTGTTTCTGTCCGCTACTTTCTAATCGAAGGGTGTTCAGATCAATATCCTCTGGTTCAATACCAGCGGCAGCCCTGATATTATTATAAGTGATACGATAGAGATCTGTTCTAAGAACTGGAATTTTAAAGCGGTAGGTGGTAGAAGCCGTTAATTCTGGTGCTCCGGGCGCACTTCTATAGGACATCCGTCGCTGGTTTCGCCACGACTTTGCTTGTTCATAGTTCCTTAGTGTTCCCCGAAAGAGACTTTCAAAAGCAGAAGAGCGGAAGGACGGAAGCGTGGTAGATTCTATCGCGCCATTCTTTGCAAACGGGACAGCACCCGGAAATTCAATACGGAATGTTATAGATGTGTAGACCTTTAATTGCTTTGTCGCCGAATTGTATTGCACCGGATTGATTTGTAGGCTCGCGACACGCTGATTGCGCACAAGCCCACTCGGAATAACTTCTACCAGTTTCGACGGATAAAACCCTTGTAAATCAGGGCGCGATGGGGTTGAAGTTGGAAAAATCGGGTCATCGGGTGTGACGCGGACATTTTCAACACTTTTTACTTCCGGGCGCGCCTGAATCACAGTAACGATAGGCGTTCCGGCGAGAGGAATCCCAATGCACTGTACATAGACAGGTAACCGAGGTCTACCCACGTCAAGCGTCCAATTAGCACCGGCAAAACGGATATCGGTTATCGGGTCTGCAGAACTGTCTTCAGCAGAATGAGCACTTGTCTTTACTTGAAGTTCAGGTAACGCAAAGCGTGCCGTGAGCGTATCTACTGTGGTCGAAAGCACCTGGAGCGGCGACGTTGGATGTGTCTGTCCTACAGAAATTGATGTCGAGGCAATATAGAGTATAAGAGCTATGAATAAAAAAATATAAGTTTTTTTCATAACATGAGTTTGAAAAAAAGGGGATTTTCGGTTAACTAATGAAGGTTTGGCAATCTGTCCTAACGCTAATGACTCGCGACTGTCGGAGAACCTTACCCATAAGTCGTATTCTATTTGCGTATGGGCATCTTACCCGTCGCGGTAAAACTAGTGAAGCACTACCGAAATCTATCTGAGTTGAAGATTGATGAACCTTCCACAGAGGTCGGTGGGGCGCATCTGTTAATCCTCAAAGATGTCTTAAAATATCCAATTCATTTGCAGACCGCATAGATAACCTCTGGAAACAATTAATGACTAATGATTTCCTTTCCATGCAATATTGACATCACATGAATGGCAATCTTTAAGGTCTAATGACTGAAACAACCTATTTCTTTGAAGGTTTCTTACGCCGTCCATGTAAAATTTTGTGATAAAACACCCAAGTATTGTGGAATCCCCTACGTCTATTTCTATTTGCTCCTCTGAAAATTACAACATGAATACCGGCATCTTGGCATACTTTACATTCACATTTCTCCCAAGGACGTTCCATGAGTAACTCTTCGTGTTTTTTACGAAGTTTTTCGTGTTTCTTACAGAGATGATTGCTTGACTTTTTTTGCAGAGGCCAATTTTTTCTGGGAAAACACTCACTATATTTATTAACGTCTTGAAGAATTTTCTTTACTTCCTTCTCTGGTATCTCCCCATCATTAAAACGACTAAGACTCAAGAGGCACTTTTCTTCGATTGCTTGCATATTAACATTAGAAAGTTCAGGATTAGATTCCGCAGCTTCGCGCATCACTTTTGATGTACTAAAAGGAATTCGGATACTGCCATACCATGTGCCATCTTCTGTTAAATAATTTCTATCTGGAGAGGACCATGCTTTTCTCAAGTAAGATGCACTATCAAAACTGGAAACACCGAGTTCCCTAAAGATGGGTTGAAGTTTGGGACGCAGTATACCAAAAAGGTGAACCCAAATATTTTCTTTTTTACCGCGGGTAGCCTTTTGTAATACTTCCCGAACAGCTGCGACTATTTCTAAAATATCTGAATCTTGTCTACGCACCAATCCACCTAAACCAATATGCTTATATCCCCACTTAATGTATTCATTAGCAAAATAAGCGTAATCTTCGGGAGTGATGCCTTGTATACTACCGACTGGTTTAAAATCATAATCCTTATCCCGATGAATGTTAAAAAACTTTTCGGCATTTTTAGCCGTTAACTTCATTCGTTGCTTTCTTTTTTTCACGGATAATGATGAAATGGGAATGTGATCAACAGATGCCCCGAATTCAAAACCAAATTGGTTGTAAAAAGAGGCTGCATCTTCACAGGAAAGGGGAGGAGCTTCCTCTTTGATGTATGAGAACGCACCGCAATCTCCAAACAACAAAAGTTTTTTAGGAACCTGCATCTTCTCCCGAAAATTTTCCATGAAATCATTGAGAGGCCCATTTTTAGTTCGCAACTGGGCAAGACTAAGTAGTAGGCCGTTATAAGGAGGATCATCCTCGAAAATCTCATGTGCGTATTTCCTATTTTCTTTTTTTCGGTTTTCATCTGTTTCATCAGGGCAGAATGGCTCGTAAACATAATCGCCCCAATCAGGAAAGAAATACAAATAAGGACGCTCATCTAATTGTTCATGAGAATTGACGGAAGGGAACTTATTTGGTAAATTATGAAGCCACTCCTTCAGCTGTTGTTTTTTTTTCCCACCTCTACCCTCGGCATACTCAATTTCAACATCAAATAAGGTCTCAATGCTGGAAATTGCGGGGCGGTGGTCTTTATTTATACTAATGAAAACAGATTCTGGTCGTTCAAGTTTCTCCAATTTTTGGATGACTTGTGGT
This sequence comes from Candidatus Poribacteria bacterium, assembly GCA_028820845.1. NCBI lineage: Bacteria > Candidatus Poribacteria > Candidatus Poribacteria bacterium. The sequence continues at coordinate 148,456 of JAPPII010000074.1, read as the reverse complement.
CCTATCTTTTCTGCCTTCTCTTTATCTAAACACTCGTTGTAGGGTTCAATGAGCTCTGTGGCATCAATGATTTTATGTTTTGCAGAAACAATTTTTATAGTAAGACCAGGAGGCCATCCATTCTCTCTGAGAAACTTTTGCAGCACTTTGTAGCTGTGCTCCTTATAAACCATAAATGCGGGGATTTTATTAAAATCGGGATTCTTAATTCTCCCATCAGAACATCCCAAAATTAGTAAATGTCCTGCTGGAGATTCTTCGGGTTTAGATTGTGAAATCTTTGACATACTTGTTATTACCGTCCCAACGATAGGTTTCAGAACACTAAAAAGGTATTTTGTTGAGAGGACATCGGTGTCCCTAAGGCAACCCAGTTTTATGGATACCGCATCTGATATTCGCCTTTTCTGGCAGGGCAATTCCAGCGAATATCGCAAATGTTACAAGTATTATCATCTGGACTAGGGTCAGGTGCGGGCCAGTTCTCTTTTCGCCTGCAATCCTCAATCTTCTTTACAGTGTTAGTAAAATCTGCTAAAGCATTTTGGATACTCTGCTCATCCAATGAAACCTCAATAAGAGCATTCGATGGGCGAGTCGAAGAGTCTTCGACAGCATCTAATGCACCTAAAAAATAAAGAATTGCCTTCTCAGGATAAACGCCATTGCGTTCGCGATAAAGTTCTGCATAAACCCTCATTTGGAATTGGTATTGGCGAAATCCTTCAGAATAACGATCATCGGGTGGGTGTCCTCCTTTGTAATCCCATATTTCTGCTTTCATTCCAGGGTGCCAGTTTGGGACATCTGCCAGAACATCCACCGTTCCGTGAAGCAAGTAATCGCCTTGATGGGATTGCAAGTGATGCTCAGTATCTTTGATTCTGGGATAAAGTTCAGATCCCTCAATTTGATTAAATCTTTTTAGCCGTCTTAGAGCTGCCTCGCGCTCTGCTGCGTGTGTGAACGCGCGAACCGAACGAATACCACGGATTTTTAAAGCAGTATCAACTTCGTTGAAATAATACTCTATATCTTCATCTCTAGGGATTTGACCTTCTGTCTTTTTATCTCTTAATCCAGCATAGTGCATATAAGCACGATCTAAAACCTGATGAATAAGTGTTCCATAATAAATTTGAACAGCATGAGCCGGTTCATACCCTCTCACCACAAAATGTCCGTATTGGCGACGACAACGTTTAAATGATAGAATATCTGTTGTTACGCTATACCTACGTTTAACTGAGGCATCCGTAGTTTGGGGTACCCTAAGATCTTGAAATTTCTGCCAGGACATTTACTTCTCCTCCTTATAACCTTTTAACTTCATCCGTAAACCACTGAAGACCCTTATCTCCAAAACCAATCCCTTGATTTCTGAAGTCTTGGTTTCTTGCCAAGAACACTAAGGAATATATGGCACGAGAATATGCCACATAGAAAAAACGGATCCTGTCTTGTTCTGCACGCTCTTGATCACTGAAACTTGATGGGGATGGATTATTCCGAAACTGCCGCATAGTGTCTTCAATCTGAAGTTCTGATCCTATCTCTACTTTTTGAATCTTACCCAATAGTGAAACAAAAACAAAGGGAAACTCAAGACCTTTCGCTTGATGAACTGTCATTATCGGGAAACTTCCTTGTGGACAGATAATTTCTTCATGCTCTGGATCGTTGAGGCCTTCTGAAACAAGCAACCCTACGAGGGAGTAATAAAGGTGTCCCAATTGGCCAGAACTGATTAAACCATCTGTATAGCCTGTTCGCAGAATTTCTCGTGTTGACCCTATTGAACCGCTAAAAGGAAGCATGCAATATGACTCAAGGACTTGTGATAACTTTCCTAAACGAAAATCTCGCTCAGTGTCCTGTCGCCATTTCACAAAAGGTTCAAAACTAATCATGTGATAGAAGATGTCTTGAATCGTAGCTGGGCTCATCGTTTTATCCTGTCCTGCGGATTGCGTGATTGTTTTGTTAGCCGGAGTTTGCATAATCCGACTGATTGCCCCTTCGACATAAGTTGCTAATTCGGGGTTCTGTGATGCTTGATCGGTGTAAACTTGAATCCAATCTTCAATCATTTCTCTCACATTTCTCGTTTTTACGTCAGAAAGTCCGTTTTGATTCGGATCTAGTATTTTCACTAATGTTCCCAATGCCGTTTGGATTTCAGGTTGTTCCAGGAACGTTCGAGATCGTGGATTATAAACATCAAATCCTTGGTCCTGTAATGCTCTTTGATACGGCTCGGCTGACTGAGTCAAAAGTCGTGTGCTCCTCAACAGAAGCACACATTGACTCGGATCGTTTACAATCCCATTGTCCAATAAACCCCTTACCGTTTCCGCAAAGCGCGCTGCAACATCTTCATATTTTTGACCTAGCAAGTAGGATACAGCCGGATAATTACCAATGGAGCATCCCTGTTGAGTTTGACGATCAACCCATTGTGGATCCGGTGAAAGACTGGGTTTGTTACTAACCCTTGCTCCAGGTTCAGTCATAACCTGGAAGGACTGAATGTAATTATCACACCAATCAACAATATCAGGATGTGAACGATAGTTTGTAGAAAGATGAAGTGGGTATGGCCTTACTCCAGCCCCCAATGCAGATTGACATGCGCGATCGAAGTTTACCATACATTCTACTGTCCCTCCTCTAAATCGGTACAAAGCTTGATCGTCATCTCCCACGATGCACAAGTTATGAGGAAAACGTTGTGTCAACCGTAGGTAAATGTTTTCTTGGATTGGATTCGTATCTTGGTATTCATCAACAAGAACATGATTTATACCAGGATGATCTTGATCTGATAAACCATCACCATTAAGAAAACGACTACCGCTGGGTGAATCAAGAAATTCAAGAAATTTTAACTGTAGATGAGCAAAGTCACAAGTCTTATGTTCTTCTAAACTATCCCGATATTGTGTATAAGCATTCGCTAAGATTTCCCAAGTTCCGCCTTCAGCATGCATTTGAGGAACATCAACTTGATCTTCAACAATTCGATTGAATAAGGTAACAGCCGCGTTGACACGAATCCATCTATGTGGCGGATAACCAGATGATCTATTCCACCGAGTCCCTGCTGCCTGATTGTACCTTGCTGTCAAAAGGTCAAATCTTTGCCATAAAGGCAGATGTGCTTGTTGAGACGTAGATAAGTCTGACTGTTCATAAACAAAAAGCAATTGCTCTATATCATCAAGCAGGCGATAATTCTGATATTTTGAGTAACGATATTCATGCATTATGCGGTTGCACAGACTATGCAACGTCCCCACTCGGACTTGGGACAAATCAACTCTTAGGCGTAGATTCTCATCAACCTGATCAAGATAGTTTTTGTAAATCGCTAACCGATCTTGTATGTTCCTAGCTGCTTTTTCAGTAAAAGTAGTGAGTATAATTGACTTAGGGTGAACTCCGTCAACACAGACTAATTTCAAGGTCCTCAATACCAACACTTCCGACTTTCCTGAACCAGGACCGGCAATAACCCATAGCGGTCCATCTTCATGAGCAATTACTGCTTTCTGTTCATCGTTGACTTCGATTTTTGTTTTATCATTAATGGTAGTTAGCATTTCCTGAAGATCCATACACTATACCTCCCTTAGTTATAGTAGCACATCTTCCGACTATTGTAAATTTCTTATGCAAAATATGAAAAAGAAACGGTTGGTGTGGAACGGGTTGTAACATCCTAATAGTGATTCAGCGAGTACTGTCGTGCTCTTGCTGTGTTTCAGATTTAAACAAATCTGTGATCCATGTTTTAAATTGAGACATCTTTTTCCCTCTATTCGTTTCTACTAAAATCACATTTTCAAAATGCCTTTCTAAATCAAATCCTTCGAGCACTGCTTGGTAATCCTTCCACAAACCGTTGAAAAGTTGGTCGTAGTCCTGTCCATCTAAAAATGCCTCAAGTTTTTTCTGTATACTGGGACGTAACTCTCCAGCACGGTTATCGTCCATCTTTTGATCGTAGTCCTCAATTGGTTCATCCGATTGGAGTAACCCATATCTCGCTGAGACGATGAGAATATCAAGACTTTTCGGGAATTGATTCTCTCTACTAGCCTTATGTAGCGTCGTATAGAGTGGACCTTTATATCTCATAAGTGCGGGGATCAATCCTGGCGTTTTATCTTTCCTTCCAGAGCAACTAATAATTAGTAAAGACTTTTTCATAAATATCCACTTCCCCCTTTTAGCAAACCACTGAATGACATCCCGCTTTGAGTTCCGAGCGTACGGTTATTAAGTTTGAAGTTCGTCCTGTTCTAAATCCACGATGGCGATGGCTTTTTTGCCTTTCTTGATTGCCGATAGAATCTTTTTCAAAACGGCTTCAGCGGTTTGAAATTGGAGAATTTTGCGACCTTCACTGGCACGGAACGATGTTTTTTCAACTCTGGATGATAAAGGTCATAGCAACTCCTTGGATAGATGCTATCAAGGGTTTACAACCTGCTGTTGTTTCAGTATCTCTACTTCGTTCCTGAGTTCTTCAATCTCTTGCTCGTGTGCCTGATCTTTTCTACTACGCCAGACAACACTTATTTGTGGTATACCGACGATGGCAGCAATAATGGTTAGAAAAAACTTTATCCAACTGAAATTCGAGTTCATGTGCTTGTCTACTGCCTGAATTTTTTCGCCGAAATCTTCTCTTATTCGAGTCTCGGAGGCTTGAATTTTAGCATCAATTTTCTCGATGTCTTCAACCGTCAGCTCACCGGTCGCTGGGAGAGTGATCGCAGACAACAGGATTGAAAATAGCAAAATGGTTTTCATAGTTAGTGGTCCCTTTTGCCCTGCTTGCTCATGATTTTTTCTTTCCGACAAACTGCGCAAATTATATAACTGTTTCAGGTAAAAATCAAGTTTGTTTTTTTGATGCATCAGCATTTTTTCATAGGTTTTAATTTATGGATCTATGTCTCTGTGAGTTGTGAAGCACACTTTAGTGCCGCCACTAAACTCGTTTCACTGGCGATTCCTTTACCGGCTATATCAAAAGCTGTCCCATGATCAACGCTGGTGCGGACTATCGGCAAACCCAAGGTAACATTTACAAGTTCACCGAAACCCAAAAGTTTTATCGGAATATTACCCTGATCGTGGTACATAGCAATCACGGCGTGCCACTCTCCTTGAACTGCTTTGACAAAAAGTGCATCGGCAGGAAGAGGTCCGTCTATTTTGCCGACGTGCGCTTGTGCCTGCGCGATGGCTGGACAGATAAATTGCTGTTCTTCTTTCCCGAATATCCCCTCTTCACCGGCGTGAGGGTTCAGCCCTGCAACAACAAGCCGTGGTTCAGAAATACCACTACGAATGAGTGCTTGATGGGTGAGGCAGATGACATCCACAATTCTTTGTATAGACAGATGTTTTGGCACATCAGCCAGTGCAATGTGGTTTGTCACAAAAGAGACTGCTATTCGCGTATCGCTATTCGCGTACCGCGGGAAGTGGTTCTCAGTTCGCAGTTCGCGGTCAGCGGTCAGCGGTTTCCGACTGCCACCTAATGCCTCAGCTGTGCAAAGCATCATCACCACATCAGGTGCGTTGGTGAAGGCAGCAAGCATTTCCGTGTGTCCCGGATACGGCATCCCTGCCCGATGTATGGCAGCTTTACAAATGGGAGCGGTCGTGATTGCATCAAGTTCGCCATCCATCGCGAGATAAGTCGCTGTTTCAACCGCTTTGACGGCAGCAGCACCCGCGCGCGCATCCACAGTCCCAACAGGAATATCCTGTGGAGATATTGGAACTACGTTCAAAACATCAATCGTTCCATGCACTGCGACCGCTTGCGCCGGTGTATTGATGATATTGAGATTTAGCTGTGGTATACCAGGGGGAGTAAATCTAACAGCTGCGTCCCGAAGGATATCTGGACTACCAACGACTATCGGTTGACACACCGAATATATGCTTTCATAAGCGAGTGCCTTGACGATGATTTCGGGACCGATGCCAGCTGCATCGCCCATCGTTATCCCAATCTTTGGTTTCCTGACACCAGATGCCCTACCTTTTCGGTACACACCTGTCGCTTTTTGTCGGATTTGGACCTCTTCAGGAGTCATAGCAAGTTCTCTCCCTTGATCAAGTAAGATACCCTCCCCTGTAACGGGCGGGGACCCGGGCCTCGATCAAGAGATGGAGGCTACGGATTTATTTGGCGATAGAGTGTTGTAGCACGGGCGCGTGAGACATTCCCTGATGGTAACTCAAGGACCTCATACGCAGGGTCGGCAGCTTCTTCATCCAGATGCGCCTCTGCAGTAACAGATACAGCGACAGGCAATCGGATTACATCTCCAACAGCGAGCACCTTCCCGGCTTTTGCGACGTGTCCATTGACACTCACAGCACCTCTGCTACAGAGCGTATTGGCAATCGTTCGCCGTTTCACAAGGCGGCTGATCTGTAGAAATTTGTCTAATCGCATGTTTTTTATCGCCGTCAGCCATCAGCCGTCAGTGCTCAGCACAAGAAACCTTGCCACACAAGTCGCGTGTGGACTTGCGGGACAATGCTGAAAGTGCAGCGACCTGACTGCTAACCGCTATCCGCTATTACACAGAGGGTTGGGAGGGAACCGGCATCTCTACGGGAACTTCGGTTTCCACCATCGGCTCTCTGAGTGCTTGTTCCAGCACCTGTATCATATCGTTGACCTTGTGAAAACGGATACCCTCCCGAATTTCAGTTGGAATGTCAACCTCATCTTTTTCATTATCGCTGGGGATGATGATGTCAAAAATACCATTGCGATAGGCAGCGAGTGCCTTCTCCTTCAAGCCACCGATCGGTAGCACCCGACCCCGGAGTGTAATCTCGCCAGTCATAGCGACATCTTTTCGGACAGATTTTCCTGTCAAGGCAGAAAGTATCGCCGTAGCGACAGTGATACCTGCTGAGGGACCATCTTTCGGGACAGCCCCTTCTGGAATGTGAATGTGAATATCGTGCTTCTCAAACTGGTCTTTAGAGATTCCAAAAGATTCCGCACGCGATCGAATGTAGGCGACAGCCGCCTGGACTGACTCACGCATCACTTCCTGAAGTTGTCCAGTCATACTGAGTTTACCTTCGCCGGGCATGGTTGTTGCCTCAACAGAGACGATATCTCCACCAATTTGGGTCCACACCATTCCTGTAGCGACACCGACCTCATCACTCTCCTCAGCCTTTGTGCGTGTCCATTTCGCCGGACCGAGATAATCACTCAAATTCACTGGCGTTATCTCAATATTGAAGTCAGGTTTTTCTTCAGTGACCATTTCCTTCGCTATCTTTCGCATGACAGTCGTAATCGTTCGTTCAAGACTTCGCACCCCAGCTTCGCGCGTGTATTTGTGAATCATCTCAAAGATGGCTTCATCTGTGAAGGTGATATTCTCAGATGAAAGACCATGACGTTCAAGCTGCTTCGGAATAAGTCCATTCGGTGTAAAGGTAGCGATTTTATGCTTCTCAAAATCAGTGTACCCCGGCAATTCAATGATTTCCATCCGGTCTTCGAGTGCCGGTGGAATGGTGACACGGGTATTCGCCGTTGTGATAAACATCACATCAGAAAGATCAAATGCGATATCCATGTAGTGATCCCGGAAAGTTGCATTCTGTTCGGGATCAAGGACTTCAAGGAGTGCCGATGCCGGATCCCCTCGAAAATCTGAACTCAGTTTATCAATCTCATCGAGCAGAAACAGCGGATTTTTTGACTTGACATCCCGGAGTCCTTGGATAATTCGACCGGGAATTGCGCCGATATAGGTGCGTCTATGCCCACGAATTTCGGCTTCATCGCGAACACCACCGAGCGACATCCTAACGAATTTCCTACCTGTGGCACGAGCGACCGACTTACCGAGCGAGGTTTTTCCAACGCCTGGGGGACCGACGAGACAGATAATCGGTCCTTTCAGATGTTTGACGAGTTGCAAAACAGCAAGGTACTCAAGCACATTCTCCTTGGGTTTCTCCAAGCCGTAATGGTCCTCATCAAGGATACGTTCAGCTTCAGGAAGATGGATTTGATGTTCAGTGCTTTCTTTCCAAGGCAACGCGAGTATCCAATCGACATAAGTGCGGATAACCCCAGATTCAGCAGATTGAGGTGGAATCTGTGCAAGCCGATCCAGTTCCTTGAGTGCTTTTTCTTCAGCTTCTTCGGACATTCCGGCGTTTTTCACCTGCTCCCGAAGTTCATCAACCTCGGCGATGTCATCGCGACCGAGTTCCTTCTGGATAACCTTCATCTGCTCCTGCAGGTAAAATTCACGATGTGTTTTCTGAATGGATTCCCGGACCTGATTGTGAATGTCGTCGCGTAACTCGTTTCGCTCTGATGCTTCCTTTAAGAATTGGATAACGAGTTGCAGTCGTTTAATAGGATTGAGTTCATCAATAATGGCTTGACGCTCCGCGGGTGTGAGGTTGAGAAGTCCAGCGATCGTATCAGCAAGGTGTCCGGGTTCTTCCTGTTCTGTAATAGCCCGTTTGACTTCTTCGGAGGTCAAGACGTGGGATTGTGAGCCTTGTCCTTGGTCTTTTTGTCGGACTTTTGCGTAATTACTGAAAAGTTTCTTAGCTTCTTTCATAAGAGGTTCGGCAGCATCTGCCAAACCTATCTCTTCATGAACAATCTGGACATCCGCTCTCAAAAAGTCATCAGTTTTGGTATAGCGGAGAACAATTGCGCGCTGCTCGGCTGCAATAGCGATACGGATAGTACCATCGCCGGGTTCATAAGACTCAATAATATTCGCGACAGCACCAATCGCATGGAGATGTTCGGGGGTTGCTTCTTCTCCCTCGTCCAACTCCACTTTTTGATGGAGGAGGAGTATATGCCGCTTTAAACGCAGGGCTGCATGGGTTGCTGCAACTCCCATTTTACGCGCGACATTCAAAACAGATTTCGTTCTCGGAAAAATAGCGTCAAAATCCGGAGGCAAATAGATAACGGGTAAACTTACCGTTTCATATTCTTTTGTTGCTGTCGAGTTCATGATTTTTATCCTCTTTGGTTATCAGTTCCCAGTTGAAATCAACGGTATTCATGCCGTGTGGCATGAACCGAGTTGTCGGTTAGCGCGTTGTAGTGGTTGCGAACGTTTTACTTGCCACAAAAATCTCTCGTCCGAAAACCGATAACCGAAGACCAATAACCCTTAAGCAGTTTTAAGTTCTTCGGATTTTCTGTAGATAAGTTGCGGTGGCTCATGGTTACGGACAGAGTCTTCAGTAATATGACAGGCTTCAACATCTTCAAGTGAAGGGAGGTGATAGAGCGTATCAAGCATAATTTTTTCAAAAACGGCTCTTAATCCGCGCGCCCCTGTCTCGCGTTCAATCACTTCATCAGCGATAGCAGTTAACGCCGCATCGGTTACGTGGAACTCCACATCCTCGTAAACTAAAAGCTGACGATATTGTTTGACGAGCGCGTTTTTCGGCTCAGTAAGAATGCGAATTAATGCTGGAGCATCCAACTCGTGGAGGGTTGTAACAATCGGGAGCCGACCAATCAACTCCGGTATAAAGCCGTATTTGATGAGATCTTTGGGTGTCACCTGTGCAAGAAGCTCATGAATTTTGGTCTGATCCTTGGATTGTATAGCAGTCCCGAAGCCGATACTCTGTTTGCCAAGTCTATCTTTAACCGCCTTTTCGACGCCAATAAAAGTCCCGCCGCAGATAAACAAGACCCTATTGGTATTCACCTCAATCATCTCTTGGTGTGGATGCTTCCGCCCCCCGCGTGGTGGGACATTTGCTGTTGTGCCTTCAAGAATCTTAAGCAATGCCTGCTGAACGCCTTCACCAGAAACATCACGAGTAATTGAAGGGTTCTCGGATTTACGCGTAATTTTATCAATTTCATCAATATAAATGATGCCAGTTTCGGCGCGTGCGACATCACCATCCGCCGCTTGGACCAATTTCAGGATGATATTCTCAACGTCTTCACCAACATAACCGGCTTCAGTCAACGTCGTTGCATCAGTAATAGCGAACGGTACATCTAAAACCTTAGCGAGCGTCTGGGCGAGTAGCGTTTTTCCTGTACCTGTTGGACCTATGAGCAAGATATTGCTTTTATCTAATTCAACTTCATCTGTCGTTTCGCCGTGGTGTAGACGTTTATAGTGATTATAAACAGCAACAGATAAACTTTTTTTCGCTTGCTCTTGACCTATTACATATTCATCAAGTTTTGCTTTTATTTCTTCGGGTGAAGGCGGTTTTGAGAGTGTTTCTTGTTGATCCTGTGCTTGGGGGCGAGTTGCGCTTTCAGTGTCTGCTTCGCGCCGTCCACTGCTCTGTCTTCTTGCCTGTCTCTGCTGCTCGCGACCCACTCCGTGGTGTTCCTGCTGATCTTTTTCCATCGAGACATCAAAACTGCCATCTGGATTTTGATGGGCGAGAATGTCGTTACAGACAGTAATACACTCAGCAAGACATTTCTCACAGATATCTGCCTCAAGCCCATTAAAGAGCCTTTCAACTTGGGTATTATCGCGTCTACAAAAGGCACAAGAAGCCTCTTCCGCAGTGGATGCAGATAACCGGACAATACATTCAACGCAAATATTCGCTTCCCTGCCTTGAAGGAGGCGACGAACTTGTGTACTATCGCGTTGGCAGAAAGAACAGAATAACTCACGCTGGATGGATTGTGACATATAGAGTTCTCCTCTCTATGAGCCATCAGGTCGCTGCGCTTTCAACAGTCAGACAAGAAGAAATGTACTAAAGTATGGTTAAGGTGAATTAAAGTTGTTGGGACACACATACAACTTTACGGACTTTAGAACACTTTCAACTGGCAAACTTTCTACGACTCTGTAGCACGTTGGGAAACAACTTGGTCGACCAAACCGTATTCAAGTGCCTGTCCGGCAGTCATATAAAAATCTCTGTCGGCATCGGTAGCGATTTTCTCAACAGCTTGACCAGTATGTTGCGCTAAAATTGTATAAAGCCGATCGCGCTCTTGTAAAATTTCGTTTGCATGGATACTAATGTCGGAGGCTTGTCCGCCAATACCACTTGCCATGGGTTGGTGAATGAGTGCTTTTGCATGTGGTAGCGCGTAGCGTTTGCCCGGTGCACCCGCAGCGAGCAAGATAGCCCCCATACTATAGGCTCTCCCCAGACACCAAGTTTGTACATCTGCTTTGATGTACTGCATTGTATCGTAGATTGCCAAACCGGCAGAAACAGAACCACCCGGCGTGTTAATATAGAGTACAATGTCGGCATCAGGATCCTTTCCCTCGAGGAAAAGCATCTGTGCGGTTACGATGTTTGCGACGGCATCATCATCAATCGGTGTCCCAATCATGATAATACGGTCTTCAAGCAGGCGAGAATAAATATCATAAGAGCGTTCGCCTCGGCTTGTCTGTTCAACAACGACAGGTATCAAATTCATATTTTAACTAACCACTAACTACCAATCACCGATAACTGATAACTATTCCTTAGGTAATGATAAGCGACTGTTTGGCGGAGGCACGCTGAATTAGGAACTGATAGATTTTTTCGTGTTGTAACTGCCCTCGGAAATCCTCCAATCGATTGCTTGATTTGAGAAGCGCAGCATATTTTTGAGCGTCCCGATTTTGTTGCTCAGCGGCGCGCCGAATCTCGTATTCCAGTTCATCATCGGATACGAAGATGCCTTCTTTCTCAGCGATAGTCTCAAAAATCCATGACTGCTTCGTTTGCTGAATGACATCCCTCCGCAATTCCTCAGGGAGTGTTTCCATGTCAATTCCAGCCTCTTCGGGCGTTCTATGTTCATTTTGCAACTGTCGTTGGAGGTTCTGAAGTGTTTGTTGCACATACTGATCCACTAAAGGTTCAGGAATAGCGATATCGGTCTTTTCAATGAGTTGCGTCAGTAACTCCGCTTTCTGCTTATCAACGTGTATACTGGTCTCCTCCTCAACAAGATTGTTCCATATTAATCCATAGAGTTGAGAGTAACTTTCATACCCCAAATCCTTCGCAAACTCATCATCTAAATCGGGAAGATGTTTCTGCGTGATAGCATGCAGTGCAATTTCATAGTGGGCAGACTTTCCTGCAAGTTCTGGGTTGCTGTGTTCTTGCGGAAACCCAATATCCACAGATTTTGTATCCCCGATTTGCATACCAAGCAACGCCTGCTCAAGTTTTTCGTGTATCGCACCGACACCGAGTTCTATATCAACATCTTGTCGCGATTCAGGGTCAACACGCTCACCGTCAAGTAAGCATTCCCAATCTATACGTACACAGTCTTTTTCTTCCACTGATCGTTCAACCTCAAGTGGTTCGTAAGTAGCAGATTGGGCTTGTAATCGTGTAATATAGGCATCAACATCTTCACGAGGCACATCAACGGGGTTTTTATCGGTTTCGAGTTCGTCGTAATTTGGGAGATGGATACTGGGTCGGGTGTCAACAGTCGCTGAAAACGCGAGCGGTTGGTTTTCTTTAACTTGCAATTCATTGAGTGGTGGCTCAAAAATAGGCTGTGAAAGCGGATTGAGTCTTTCTCTATCAACCGCATCTTCGTAAGCAGGTACGATGAGATACCGGACAGCTTCACTACTAACGTATTCGGGAAATCGAGATTTAAGGATAGCTACAGGGACGCGCCCTTTGCGAAAACCGGGAATAGAGACTTGTGACCGCAGCGTCTCATAAGTTTCAGCCAACGCCGTGTTAACATCTTCAGAAGGAACCTCTATATTGAGACGAACTCGCGTGGCATCTAACCTTTCAGTTTGAACTTTCAAGTCTTTTGTCCTCATGCCGAGCCCTTAAAGCCCGGATACTTTAAATCACTGACTAAAAATCTGCGACTATGGGCGAGGAGGGACTTGAACCCTCACGAGGCGTAACCCCAATAGATCCTAAGTCTATCCTGTCTACCAATTCCAGCACCCGCCCAAATTTTGCCCCGGGGAAGCCCACACGGGCTTCATACCCGGTTCATGCCCATAAGGCATGAATACCGTTGATTCTGATTTGGAATGCCACACACGCATTCTGACGTTGATTTACGCGGAAACCAAATTTACCTTTGTCTTACATTCGTCGAATATTATAAGCGATGCGCCGTGAAGGAATCGAACCTTCAACCGCCTGATTAAGAGTCAGATGCTCTGCCAATTGAGCTAACGGCGCGTCTGCCCAGTATCTTTACCACTGGAGAGGGTCTCTACAAGCATTGCTCTTAACTTGTGACGTACTTGGTCTCCCAGTCTATTATTAAGTAACGCGTCGCGAAGGAGCCAAACCGTTAACGCCTCCCGACGTCCGTATACAAACGGGTTCCTTTCCCAGTGATAGAGCGGACCCCGGATACGAATGAGGGTGGATGATGGGATTTGAACCCACGACCACTTGATCCACAGTCAAGTGCTCTACCCCTGAGCTACATCCACCACACTTAGATTTTGCCTTCAGTAGTATGAAAAGCACGCCTAGCAGGAATCGAACCTGCAACCTACGGATTAGAAGTCCGTTGCTCTATCCAATTGAGCTATAGGCGCTTGTGTTAGAAATCTTATTCTGTTTTGAAATCGGGGCGAGAGGATTCGAACCTCCGACCTTCTGCTCCCAAAGCAGACGCGCTAGCCGGGCTGCGCTACGCCCCGAGCTGTATCTACAGCCTACACTTACAAGCAACACAAGCAAAACTGAAGACTACATTTGCTGGTGTAATGGACGTTTGCAAGTTAAACTGTATATCTTTTTCAGTGTTTAAATTATACATCATTTTTTGGGGTCTGTCAAGTTAAATATGAAAATTCTTGTCTTTTTCTTAGACCCATGCTAATATAGTAGACATCGGGAAAAGAAGAGTTACAGGCGCATTCACCTACCCTCTAAAAACCTACATCAATAATGCTTACACCACAATTCCTGAAACAACTTGATCCATTCTACATCCACTCGAAACATCCATTTCGAGGAAAACTCAGAGGCGAACGGCGAAGCCTTAATCGTGGCACAGGTATGGAATTCGCCGACCATCGGGCTTACGAACCCGGTGATGACCTACGGTATGTCGATTGGAACATTTATGCCCGCCTTGGCAGACTCTTTATCAAGCTTCATCATACTGATGAAGACTTGCCCATTGTTCTCCTACTTGACAGGAGCCGATCTATGGAATTTGGCGCACCGACGAAGTTGACATGTGCCAAGCAGGTTGCTGCAGCACTTGGCTATGTCGCTTTAGCACACGCAGACAGCGTTGCAGTTTACACCTGTGCTGAACGCCTCTCGTTAACGCTACCCCCTACATCGGGCAAAGCGCAATTCCCACGACTTACAAGGGCGATCACAGCCATTGCAGCAGGCGGACGCACACGATTGACGGAATGCCTCAAGCAACTTCCCACGTATCAACGACACCGTGGAATGATCGTTGTTTTTTCCGATTTTTTGGACCCAGATAGTTACACAGCAGGTTTTAAATCACTCAGAGGACACGGATTCTCACTCACAGCAATTCACGTGGTAAGTCGAGAAGAAATAGATCCGCAGACATACTTGGAAAATGCAGCTACAGGAAACGATTGGTTGATGGAAGATGCCGAGACGGGTGAAACGAAGGCTATTACAATTAATGCTGAAATCTTAACGCAATACCAAACCCAACAGCAAGCGTTTTGCGATAATCTACAACGTTTCTGTACCGACCAAGGTATCGGTTACGCCCAATTAAAAACTGATACGCCGATTGAAACCTTTGTTCTGGAGGAACTTCACAGAACTGGTTTGATTCAGAGAAATCGATGACTATGGTAGAATTTACAATTCATGAGACATTACGCAGAGGGCGAGGCAACCTCGCCTCTACGGGTGAAGTGCGTAAACCCTAAAGGAGTCGTGGAATGACAATACAAATTCAAGGGATTAATTTATCGCTCCTCCAAGGTGACATAACGAAAACGCGAGTTGATGCTATCGTGAATGCAGCGAACAGCCAACTCGTCGGCGGAGGCGGTGTGGATGGTGCAATACGTCGTGCTGGCGGTGCCGAAATTGAGCGAGCCTGTGCGGAAATTCGTAGACGCGACGGTGGTTGTCCGACGGGTCAGGCGGTCATCACCCCAGGGGGCAATCTTCCTGCAAGATATGTCATTCATACAGTTGGACCCGTCTGGGAAGGCGGTAATTTAGGTGAACCCGAACTGTTAGCGAGTTGTTACCGGGAGAGCCTTCGACTCGCGATAGAAAATGGTATTCAAAGCATTGCCTTTCCCGCCATTAGCACCGGAATTTACGGTTATCCAACGGAGAAGGCAGCAGTCGTTGCGCTGATGGCGGTAAAAGGTTTTGTGCAAGAGGAGAATCCCGTCGCACTCAGGGAGATTCAGTTTGTCCTATTTGACGAGGCGACACACACGCATTATGTGGACGTTATGTCCATCTTTTTCCCAAATTAGGGTTCACACATTAGAAAGCCACCGCTGCTGAAAGTTATCCAAAATTGAACAACCCGAAATTTAGCCGTGCCTCGTTGATTCTTCCGCTTTACATTCCAGCGTTTCTCTTGTCAACAGGCGCGGGTATTGTTTTACCAACGCTCTCCATTTATGTTAAATCGTTTGAGTTATCCTACACATTAACGACTGTTGTCCTTGCTGTCGGAGTGATTGGAAATATCCCAGCAGGTATCTTAGTGGAACGGTTGGGTCGTAAACCCTCAATGTTGCTGGGACTGGTAATGATAGGGGTGTCAACGCTTGGGATGGGGATAGCGACGAATTTCTTCCAACTCATCGGTGCACAATTAATTGGGGGTATCGGAAATGCATTGTGGATGCTCGCTCGGCATGCTTACATGACAGATGTCATTCCAATAGCAAATCGTGGACGAGCGATCGCGCTGTTTGGCGGTGTAAACCGGATGGGCACTTTCGCCGGACAGTTCTGTTCCGTTTTTCTTGGGGTGAATCTCCGCCTGCCGTTCTTCATCTTTGCGGGTATTGTGGTTTTGAATTTTATCCTCTGTCTCTTTTTTATTCCAGAAACACGGCGTTCGACAAACCAAACTGCTGGTAAAAAACTTCCATATCTTAGACATCTCCTCGAAATATCGCGTCACCATGCACGGCTCCTTGCGACTGCCGGCGTGGGACAGGTATGTGTACAAACGCTTCGGCGCGGTTGCAACATCATTATTCCGCTCTATGCCGACGAGGTTGTTGGATTAACAACGCAGCAAGTCCGAGCGGTGGTTATGATTTCCTCAGCAGTGGACATGTCGATGTTCCCCATTGCTGGCTATATGATGGATCAATTTGGTCGAAGATTCGCGACAGTGCCGGGGGTCTGTGTTTTTGCTACAGGAATGATGTTGATGCCGTTTACGGGTACATTTACAGGATTGCTGCTCGCAGCGATCTTCATGCGAATAGGCAACGGTATCGCTTCAGGGACAATGATGACGCTCGGGGCAGACCTCGCGCCACGCGAGGGTACCGGTGAATTCTTAGGTCTGTGGCGACTGACGGGAGATTTCGGTGGTTCTGCGGGACCTGTTATTGTCGGTAACCTTGCCGATTTGTTCGGATTGGGTTATTCTGGCTTCGCTTTGGGAGGCATCGGTTATCTCGCGGTTGGCATTTTTTTGTGGCTGGTCCCGGAGACCTTACGGAAAGAATAATGTTCTCCATCCACCTGCTTGGCAAGGAAAGAGCCCGCAAACTAAAGTGTGAGGAAGGTTGCAGGCGGAGAACCGTCTCACCCTCAACCATCCTAATAAGGAAAATTGTCCAAAGTGAGATGTCTTTTTAACCGATCAGTTTCTCAGTTTGTTGGAAAATGCCGGGAAAGGGGCTCGAACCCTTACGCGCGTAATGCACACTAGACCCTGAACCTAGCCTGTCTACCAATTCCAGCATCCCGGCAAGTAATTATAGTATACCCGAATCTCTGTTCATTGTCAAATTAAATCAGAGAGAACGAGTCAGCAGAAATTCGGAATTAAACGTCAAATATAATCAATAAGTCTAATGTAACTGACAGACCGGTTGCAATTTCTACGGATAGGAACGATTTATGGTCGTGACTCTCTGTATAACAAAAAGGAGCACAAATCCATGAGAATGAATATATTTGTCTGTGCGATATTCCTGTTGGGTCTCGTCGCCAATTATAGTTATGCCAAGATTGATCCAGATAGAATCGTCGGTATCTGGCTATTGGACGAAGGCAAGGGTGATGTTGCTGAAGACGCATCTGAAAATGGCCGTGAAGGGACGATTACACAAGGTCAATGGGAAGAAGGTAAGTTCAACGGTGCGCTTGAAATCAAGAAAGGTGGGACTGTTACCATTCCGCTCGGTAAAGGCATTATTGAAGATAAGGTGACTTTTATCCTCTGGTTGCAGTTTACTGACATCGGTGGTCAGCAGAACTATTTCTCTATATGGGATCAGAGCAATAACCGCTATGTGCCTTACAAAAACGGTGGAAACCTCATGCGTAGTTGGACCAATACATGGGATGTCGCCAGTGGTGTGACCGTTAAGGCGGGGACCTGGTATCACGTCGCCAATGTCTATGACGGAGAAACCTGTAATATCTATATTGATGGCGAGGAGAAAGTCTCACAAAAGGTCCCGAAATTCCAACTTTTAGACCAGGACCAGACGGCGTGGCTCGCTACCGATAAAGGGACTGGCTTCCTCTCTGCCACTATTATGGATGATGTTGGACTTTTTAACGATGCACTCACCGAAGATGAAGTTCAGGGGATTATGAATGACGGCATTTATCACACCGCTTTTGCTGTGGAACCGTTGGATAAACTTCCCGTCCTCTGGGGTGAACTGAAGGCGCGATAATGATGTTGAGGTCTCCACGCTTTATCTGGCGCGGAGACCTCTCTTTAGGATTAAGGAACCGGTCGATGCAATATTTCGCTTACGGGTCGAACATGAATCACGATCACATGCAACAACACTGCCCAGGTATTGTTTCCATCGGGAAATTGAGACTTGAAGGCTTTCGCCTCGTTTTCAACTATCACGCCGATATTATCCCGATGGAGGGCTGTTCAGTCCACGGCGGACTCTGGCAAATTACAGAAGTCCATGAAGAAGCCCTTGACCGCTATGAAGGCTATCCAGACTACTACGGCAAATATTACCAAGACAAGGTCATGTTTTACCGGATGGCGCAAGGGGGCGCAGATTCAGAACCACCAGCAAAATGGTATCTGGAAATGGTCATTCAGGGATACTGTGAATTCGGGTTAACGCAAAAAGACTTTGAAGAGAGCCTCGGTGTCAAGCAGCTTGGGTTAACACAGACGGACCTTGAAGAGAGCCTCGGTGTGTCAATGGCTGAATTAGAGGATCTGTTTTTCGCTGCAACAGCCGCTTGTCCCGATGCGTCTCTCCTCTAATTTCAGATGACCCGTTTCGCATATACATAATACGCCCCAATCGCTAACTCACCTGCTTCATCAGCGAATTCGGTATGCATGCGCGTTTGACCGGCAGTAAGGTGAAACGTAAAGGTTACGCCTTTCGCATCCGGTGAAATCTCCTGCGTTGCGGTCTGTTCCCCGACGCGAATTTGTGCCGTTTTTAATGCCAAAGCCTTTCCGCCGTTGTAAAGATCGATATGTTCGCCGGGTATGCCGTCCGTTATTGCTCTATCTTCGGCGAGGGGCCATCGACGTAACTCAAAGCTGTACTCCCCATCTTCGGGAATCTCAATAGCCCAATATCCGTTACATTCCAGCCCTCGGCGAATCATGCCGTGATTCCAAGCCTGTGCTTCTCCGTGCCAATCGTGCGTCGTGATGCAGGCAATGGGTTCGTTTTGCGTCCCGATGACGATGGGACAATCCTCATCAAACCGTTCCGAAACGAGTTTCCACCACACTTCATAATGTTCGCGGAGTTCTGCGACAACCTCTGGGTGTTCATCGGCGATGTCATCTCGCTGTCCAGGGTCCTCTTGAATGTCATACAGCTCAGTGCCGTTGATGAGCCGCCACCGCTGCGACATCGTTGCGCTGTCTTTCCACTTAATTGGGTTCTCAACGCGCTGTGAATCCGTGACGATAACCCGTTCTTCCCACGCCTCGGTCTCACCGTTCAATAACGGGGCAATACTCTTACCGTGGAAACTCGCGCTTGAGGAAACTTCAAGATCACAGAGGTCTATCAGTGTCGGAAGTAAATCGATGTTTGCAGTCAGTTCGTGTACCTCGTGCTTTTCACTGAAACCGCCACCGGGCCAATGCATAAAGAGCGGGACGCGATGCCCACCTTCATAAGGCGATCCTTTTTTCCCGCGCATTCCGGCGTTGTACCCCGCCCTGACGAACTGCTGTCTATCCAAATCGCATCCCGCAGCAGATCCGTTATCCGTCATGAAGATAAGGATCGTGTTATCCTCAATTCCCAATACCTTGAGGTGATGCCGTAACCGCGCCATATTGTCATCAATGTTGGTTATCATACCCCAGAAATTCGCACGCTCGCCTTGCACACCTTTCCGTCGGTAGACTTCGCCGTAAGCGTCAGGGACACGGAATGGGCCGTGTGGGGCATTGGTAGAGAGGTAACAGAAGAACGGACGGTTCTGACCTTCTCCAGCCTGTCTCTCAATAAACGCCATCGCCTCATCAAACCAGACATCCGTGCAGTAACCGTCAAACGGCTGTTCGGAACCGTTGCGGAAATAGGTGTCGTCAAAATAGTCATTGCCCCAATAGTCCGGGGTTTGACTGATACCGCCGCCGCCGTGGTAGAGTGCTTCGTCAAAGCCTCTGTCGTGTGGACGGAAGGGGTAGTTATCGCCGAGGTGCCATTTACCGAACATACCGGTTTTATAGCCGTTGCGTCGGAAAATATCCGCCATCGTGACCTCGTCGCTACGGAGGAGTGAGCGTCCACCGATGGTATGCCATACGCCTGTAGAGTTGCAGTAGTGTCCCGTCATAATACCGGCACGGGTCGGGGAACAGGTGGGTCCGACGTGTAGGTTCTGCAGTTGTACGCTCTCGTCGGCGAGTGCGTCCAGATTCGGTGTGTTGATAGTGGGATTTCCGGTGCATCCCAAATCGCCGTAGCCTTGGTCGTCGGTGATGACAAAGACGAGATTCGGTGTCGTCTGTTCTGCCACGATTGTATCTCCTTTATTTTTTCTACACAGTTAGCAGATTTGGGCTTGGTTAGATTGAATTTCACAGTTAACATTGTATCATTTTCGAGGGGCGTTGGCAAGGAAAAACCGCGACAGGTTGGGGGTCGCGGTTCGCTTTGTTTGCACTTACTCTAACGGAATAAGCCGTTTCGGACTTGAGAAACTTTATCAAGGCTGACTCTCTAATTCGCAGTAATCACCATTGAGGAAAGATGCCTAAAAGCTGTCTACGATAAAATCCGCGCCCGTATGACCGAATAAAATGCCGAAGGTCGGATATTGTATATCTATAGGGGCAGAAAACGAGAAAGTATGAATCTGTCTTTGAAAGGATAACTGAAAAGGTTTGGAGTAAGTTAGAATATTTGAACGCGCATCTCTGAAGGTAAAAATACAGGTATACCGATAGTCAGAATCATCAGTAATCAGACTTGATGCCTTCGTTGAGAAGGAAACAGTGCAAATTCTATCAGTGTTGTTAGCGTATGCGTCTATTCCTGTCTCCGACAGATCCCAAATGAGAAAAGCGTCATTAGAAGTAAACACTTCTCCACTATGTATCTGCCACGGATCATCCGGTCGAAAAACTTGGTCAGGAGCAAATCGTGTTTCAGCAGGTGATAAACTATAAGGGTTATCGCTATTCAGACTTTGGGCAGATTGTCCGATATAAGGTCCTTCAAGCTGAAGTGGACACTGTGTTGTATCCAGTATGGCGTTTAAATCTGGTGTGTGTGGGTCGCAACTTGCTATTAACACTACAACTATGATGAGACTGAAAAACTTGAAACATCTAAATATCATCTTGAATTCTCCTTTGATCAGAGGGTCGCAAAGTGGCAAGATGAAGAAACGTGGGTAGAATTGCGCACGAACCAAGAGAGTTAGCGTAAAACGCCTTGTGCTTTTAAGCGTGAAATCAACTCGGCTTGTGTGCCTCGTCCCTTTGTGGAGTTGCATGCACCGCAGAGGAGTTGTAGGTTGTCCTCATGGTCGGTGCCGCCTTGTGATCTCGGCACGATGTGGTCAACTGTCATATTTCTAAATGGAAATTGTGTCCTGCATCCGTTACATAAGCCTTCCTGCTTACCGAACAGCGTATGCTTGTGTGTACGATAATTGGGTAATTTCTCACTCCTTTTGGGAATATCTGTTCGGTGGATGACCTTTCCGAGAAGTCCAACCTCGTTCTCTAAGCGCACTCGCACAAGATCAACGGCTTTGGGCGATATATCAATACCGATCCATTGACGTTGTAGCCTTTCTGCCGCGACACAGGTTGTGGCACATCCACAGAACGGGTCTAATACGACGTTATCTTTCTCGCTACTTGCCTTGATGATGCGTTCTAATAACGCGACGGGTTTTTGGGTAGGGTAGCCGACGCGTTCTTTGGATTTGCTTGCAACCGGATTTATATCTGTAATGACATCATGTACTTTTCGCCCTTTTGATATTGATAGATAACGCTTGAATCTTGGCACCCTTCCTCTTGGGGGCCAATAAATCAAACCGGCAGCGTCCAAAGCATCCAGTCTTTCATGAACTGAGAGTTCTTCGTAATTATCGGGCGGTTCTACACCTTCTGGCCACGCTGATCTCTGGGGAGTGCTCCAGTTTCTACCGACAAGACTCGGATCTATACCGCGCCAAGGTTGACCAGACTCCCCTTTTTCCGTGACACTTCCGCCAGTAAGATTATCGACTTGGAAAAGTCCCCTTTCGTCGCTATGACGATAAGTTCTCTGGACGTACTCTGGATCGTGTTCGGTATAGACATCATTCCATACCCTTTGGCTACTTCTGCTATAAAATAGTATTGTGTCGTGAACCCTACCGAACTGCTTACCAAGACCATGTGTATTTGTGCGTTGCCACACAACTTCATTCCGAAAGTTATTCTTCCCAAACACTGCATCCATTACACTTTTGAGATAATGGCTCGCAGTCGGATCGCAGTGCAGGTATATGCTGCCAGTCTTTTTGAGAACACGCTGCATCTCCAACAACCGCACCGCCATCATAATCAGGTAAGACTTCATGCCTTTGCCATGTGTGAGCTCGGCTGCGTGTATTGCTTGATACAGCGCGGGTTGGCGGTCAGCGATTTCGCCGTGCCATGCGTTATCTACATCGGAGAGCGTCCAAGTGTCTTTGAACGCTGCGCCTGCTGCGTCGCTGCCGATAGGTGCTGCGTAGTTGCGGTTGGAATTGAAGGGTGGGTCAAGATAGATCAGGTCAATGGATTCTGTGTCTATACCACGCAAGACGGGTAGGTTGTCGTTTGAGAAGATGGTTCGGTTTTGGACATTCATGGGGTTTTGTTATCGGGGTTGAAAACCGCTCCTGCACGATAGGTCAATTATGGGCAGATTATATATACTTCTTAATTGTGGTTATAAGTTCCGCATCTCCTGCTTCTTGTGCTAAACTGAGTGCTTTCTGAAAATCTTGTTCTGCCTCTGCCGTGCGTCCTAATTTCTTTTTGGAAAGCCCACGGTTGAAGTATACATCTGCCTCTTTGGAATTTATGCGAATAGCCGCGTCGAAGTCAAGTACAGCAGCTTCATGGTGTCCTAGACGTGCTTTATCGGCTCCTCTATTGTTGTATGCTGCGTCATTTTCAGGTTCTAAACGGATGACCATGTCCAGGTCGGATATGGATTCAAAATGTTGTCCTATCTCGCTTTTTGCAAGGGAACGATTGCGATAGGCGTTTACATACCCTGAGTCAAGTCGAATAGCCTCATCATAGTCCGAGATAGCCTCTTGAGGGTGTCCTAATTTGTATTTTGCGAGACCTCTGTTATGATAGGCGAGTGCAAGGTTAGGGTCTAAACGAATAGCCTCGTCAAAATCGGAGAGGGCTTCAAAATATTGTTCTAAACGGCTTTTTGCGGCACCTCTGCCATTATAGGCACGGGCATATTTAGGGTCTAAACGGATCGCCTCGTCAAGCGTAGATATAGCAGTGCTATAATACTTTTGTTCATATAATTGTTTACCTTTATCAAAGTAGTTTTTTGCTGATTTGTCAACGTTCTTAGGGGAATTATCTTTTTTCATCTGACTATTCCTACGCGGCTTCGGATTGTTGATCATCTGTTAAATTTCTTCGTATGACATCTTTATCCGATTCTTCTCTGCTTTCAGCGGGGATTTTAGTTGCTACATCAGCAGTTGTATTAACCGTCTTCTTACGGTTTTGCAAGGAATAAATTAGCAAACCAACAAGAAGAGGGGCACCAAATATTGTAATACTCCATTTTATAACGGTCAATTGTCCGTTTATAAAGGCAACATCTGTGTTAAGTTCATCAATCTTCTTGTCAAGTTCACCAAATTTTTCATCAATTTTCTTGTCAAGTTTTTCAAATCTTTCGTCTACATGCTCACGTATTTCTTCTTTAGATTTGTCTATCCTATCAATAATCTGCATAAATTGGGATTGTGACAGGGCGGCATCAGATTGTTGCTCCTGCTGTGCATAAGCAGTAAAGGCGATCGAAAAAATAAAGAGTACTCCGAAAATGCTCCACAGCATTACGCGTCCGTTCAACATCATCATTTTCCTTGAGTTAATAGATTCGTCTTAAAAATGTTACACTAAAGTTACACCCGTGTATCATTAGGGTGTGTTGCCTACAACGTTAAAGAAACCAGTCCCCGTAAGGGTTCGTTGACGTTTAATTTCCGATTTTCTCTTGTGTGAAAAAAAGCAATTTTGCCAAAAGTGTAACATTTTAGCGATTGTGAACTTTCCAAGATTAACGTCTAACTTATTCCCAGTGTAGTATAATTATATCATACTTTCGGATAGGTGTCAAGTTTTTTCGTTTTTTCATCGGATGTCGGGGAATTATGTTGGGTTTTGCTCGCGCTCCACCCAACCTACTCCCCATAAACTCAAACTTGATACAGCATTCACTTACTGCAACGCCTTTTTGATGCGATCCAATCCGCGGTTAATCTCCGTCAATGAAGTCGCAAAGGAGAGTCGCAAATGATTGTCGGCACCGAAACCGTCTCCCGGCACAACACCAACACCTGCAGAATTTAATAAATAATCGGTCATATCCATCGAATTTTCGACCTTGTTCCCACCAAGTGTTCTACCATAATGTGCGGAAAAATCGGGGAAGATATAGAACGCGCCTTGTGGTCTGGCATAACTGACCCCTTCAATCTCGTCAAAACGTTGACAGATTACATCTCGGCGTTCCTCAAACGCTTTTCGCATCTCTTCGACAGCGTCTTGCGGTTCATTGAGTGCGGCCAGTGCGGCTCTCTGTGCAATGGATGTCGGGTTTGAAGTGCTATGGGATTGGATACGCGACATCGCCGAAACAGCGTCTTCGGGACCTGCGGTATACCCAATCCGCCACCCTGTCATAGAGTAGGCCTTAGAAACGCCGTTGACAACAAAGGTAATCGCCTTGATCTCTTCATTGAAGGCAGCCGGACTCTGATGGGTTGCCCCGTCGTAAAGCAACGCTTCGTAGATTTCATCGGAGATAAGGTAAATTTGGTGTTTAACGGCAATCTCAGCAATGGCTTTGAGCGTGTCCACATCGTAAGTTGTACCGGTGGGGTTGCTTGGACTGTTAACGAGGATTGCCTTTGTCTTCGGGGTAATGGCTGCTTCGACCTGATCGGGTGCCATGCAGAAGTTCTGTGCGGGGGTCGTCTCAATGACGCTTGGCACTGCGCCTGCAAGTTTAACCTGTTCTGGGTAGCTTACCCAATACGGCGCGGCGAAGATAACCTCGTCGCCTGGGTCGCAGATGGCTTGGAAGATGTTATAGATGGTGTGTTTTGCACCGCACGAGACGATGACTTCAGAGGATTCATAACTCAGTCCGTTGTCCCTTTTGAATTTCTCCGTGATTGCCTCTCGGAGCTCGGGGGTGCCGGGGACTGGGGTGTACTTCGTAAAACCCTCACTGAGTGCTTTGACTGCGGCATCTTTGATATAATCGGGTGTATCAAAATCGGGTTCGCCTGCCCCGAATTTGACAACGTCTACGCCATCGGCAATCAAGGCGTTAATTTTCGCAGTGATTGCTAAGGTAGATGAGGGTGTTACACTTTGACTTCGTTGTGATAATGCGATCATTCTTTCTCCTTTGAAAATAGGTTTTTACGTATAGCTGTCGGTTGAATTGAACGAAGAGAAATTGAATATCAAGTGGAATTGCCGTTTGTCATCAAAGTCCGCATGAACGCCTCCAGGCTCTCTGCTTGTGCGGCTGTCCGGAGTAATTGCTCAAGGCGTTTCAAATCTTCAATACCCTCAAGAGATAGCTTTAAGGTTTGCTCTGCTCCTACGTGGAATCGAGCATCAAGAACGTTAAGGATACTTTTGACAGCATTTTTCCTCTCACCTTGTTCAATACCTTGTTCAATACCTTGTTCAATACCTTGTTGCAGGATATATTGGTAAGTTGATGATTCTAACATGGGTCCCTCCAACAGATGGCGAATTTCGGCAGGATCAACGATCAAACCACTCAAAATCCATTGCCATATCAATAAGTTATTCTGTAGAGCCGGCGCAAGCGGGAGAGCAAACGTCATCTTATGACACTCCTCAACCCATTCAACCCTGGATATGCCTTCCGGTGGTCGCATCAACGGTGTAAATGCTATCAGACTGGTCTGGTCGGTGTCAAAGATGGATTGCCCATCAAACTCGCTTAGTCGGATCACCTGATACTCTATCAGAGCATTATGTCCTGGAAAATCTTGGCTATACTCACCCGGGTCGTTTCCACCGGCATCTGAACGGAGATAGATGGTGAAAGACAAAATCGGCAAGCCGTATCTCTCAAAGCACCTTCCGAAATAGCCCACTTTTCGCTTTAGTATCTCTGATGTACTCTCACGACTCACTTGGAACTCAATATGCACCAAAACTTCTTTATCGTCAACCGCTACTTTCGATAAAATATCCATACGCCGTATTTCAACGGTCGTCAATTCTGTCTCAAGTTGTTCTACGAACTTCAGTCCGGGGATATTGGTGAGTTTCTTCAACAAATCTTCGGTGAACGTCCCGAAGATGTCTTTACTTACAATATCGAACCGGTTGTGAGGTAAGTTTTCAAAGAAGTCGCGTAAGATATTTTGCATACGAAGCCCACACACCGATTTGTCAATGCATATCAGCAATTTTTATTTTCTGAATCACGTATTACGCTGAGGCTTGGTGCTAGCTGGTTTGTATTTGTCACAGTGTCTTCTCAAGTTCCTTCAATAAATTCCGCTGCTTGCGCGACAGCGATCTCGGTATCTCCACAACCAATCGCACCCGTAAATCCCCTTTCCGTCCAGAGGGATCCGTTCCCCCTCGGCCACGCAGACGCAGCTGCTGCCCAGGTTGCGCTCCTGGTGGGACCTTCAGATCCACATCCTCAGTTAGCGTCTTCACCCGAACCGCACCCCCTAATGCGGCAGTTGTCATAGAGATTTTTGCGTCTGTCAGCAGATCTAAGCCATCACGTGTCAACGTCGGATGCGGTTGCACAGAAACTGTCACCAATAAATCGCCGGAAGTACCAATACCGAGAGATTCGCCTTGCCCGCGAATGCGTAAGGTTTTCCCATTCTCAATACTTGGTGGAATTGTAAGGGTGATCCGCTTTCCTCGGACAGTCACCTCTTTCTTGCTACCCAATACGGCATCCCCGAAAGGGATACTGATGTTCATACGAATGTCGCGTCCACGTGTGGGAGCGGTTGTGCGTCGTTGTCCAAAAGCATCACCAAACGCATCGCCGAACCCACCGAATCCACCAAACCCACCGCGCCCAAAAATATCGTCGAGGTTCAGATTCGCGAAGATGTCGTCCATCGTCGTATAACCTTCAAATCCCATATTGTTCACGCCAGCATGCCCGCGCGTATCATAGACGCGTCGCTTCTCTGGATCAGAAAGGACCGAATAGGCATTCGATGCTTCCTTGAATTTCTCTTCTGCCCCTTTGTCACCCGGATTTTTATCCGGATGATACTGAACAGCAAGTTTGCGATAGGCTTTTTTAATCTCTTCTGGAGTTGCTCTTCGGTCTACACCGAGGATTTCGTAGTAATCTCTCATAAATATGTTATCTTGTAAAGGCTGCGCGGTACATACGCAATTATCTTAAAGCATCACTATGACCGATGCGACATCATGTAAAGATTGGTGTTGTTTGACCAGTCGCGTTCCGAATTGAAGGGCTGCTCTTTCTATACGTAATTTCCGAGACATATCAGCGATACCTTCTATATCTTTGACATGCGCGGCACCGATGAGACGACGTAGCATTTCCAATCCTGCAAACCCAACTGCATCGTGAAAGATATTCTGCAATATTTGCGCCTTCAACGCAGCATTAACCATTTTGAACTCAGCACTATAGGTATGCCACGTTTGCACAATCGCCGCTTTAAGTGCCGATTGGACGCGCAAGGCACCTTGATGCGAAAAATAGGATAACAGATAATTCGCCCAATATAATCCGAGGTCAAACCCAACGGGACCGTAAAAGGCAAATTCGGCATCAATAACTTTAGCTGTGTCGTCTTGGACCAGAACGCTACCTGTATGTAGGTCACCATGGGTAACGCCCTGCTGCGCAGTCAGAAAAACCTGTTTTAGATGCGCTGCCCGCTGCAAAAAGTCCGTATCCATTTTCAACTGCTGAACATCAGACGCTAATCCGGGAGTCCAGAAGTTCGTCTCGTGTTCAGTATAGGGAAAGGTGAACACATAATCGGCAGTTATCAACTGCATAGTGGTGTTGGCAAACTGCTGTTTATAGTGCTGCGCGGTCTTACTATCAAGGTTCTCAACATACGTCTGACTATGCACAACCGCCATAAACCGTCCAATTTGTTCAGGGATTGTGAGGTCCACTATACCAGCAATCAGATCGTCTCGGAGCACGTGTGCGTCTCGGAGGTCTTCCATCGCTATGACCGCCATATCTGCATCAAAGCTGTATTGCACAGGCACAGCCCCACTCACCAACCGATTGTAAACGTCCAATGCGCGGGATTCATAAATCAAACGTTTGGTAGATAATGGGTAATCGGGCCCCAATATCTTAATATATGGTGGGGCATGTTTTAAGACGAGAGAATGCTCTGGGCGCGTTGCATCCGAGACGCGATAGACTGTATTAAGGTTCCCATCACCAATCTCTTCTATGTGGAACTCCGTATCAGGTTCAAATGCACCTATCTCCGTCCCTCGTCTACACAAGTAGTCTTGGAGAGTCGCAAGGGTGAGTTCCATATCTTTTTCACCCGACTATAACAGCAGGTTCTCAGCTATCTGAATAGCATTTAAGGCTGCGCCTTTCCGTAAGTTGTCCGCAACGACCCAAAGATTCAAACCGTTTTCTATCGAGGCATCATCCCGGATTCTACCTACGTAAACATCATCTTTGCCTGCAGCATCTATAGCAAGTGGGTACTGCTGATTGCTCGGATCATCCACAAGTTTCACACCCGGAGCAGTGGCGAGACATTCTCTCGCTTCAGCTGCGGTGAGTTTTCCGTGTGTTTCAAGGTTTATGGATTCGGAATGTGCGTAGAAGACTGGGACTCGAACGGTTGTAGCAGAGACCCCAATTGTGTCATCGGCGAGTATTTTCCGAGTCTCATTGATCATTTTGACCTCTTCCTCATTGTCCCCGCCATCTAAAAAGGGCCAATCAAAGGCGACGTTGAACGCCATCTGGTGTGGAAATTTATCTAAAGTAACCGGTATCCCTTCGAGAGCGTCCTTTGTTTGCTGAACCAATTCTATAACAGCGCGTCCACTTTTGCCAGAAACGCTCTGATAGGTCGAAACAACGATCCTCTTGATACCAACGGCATCATAAATTGGTTTAAGTGCTACCATCATCTGAATGGTGGAACAATTCGGATTGGCAATGAGTCCGTTATGTGTCCGTGCAGCATCCATATTAACTTCAGGGACAACCAATGGTGTGTCTGGATCCATACGGAAGGCACTTGTGTTGTCAATGACGAGTGCTCCTTTTTCGACAGCTGTCGGAATGAACTCGCGACTGACAGACCCACCCGCCGATGAAAAGACGACATCCACATCTCCAAAGGAATCATGCGTTAATTCTTCAACGATAATTGGGGCATCTTTAAAGGACAGAATCTCACCAGCGGAACGGTGCGATGCCAGAAGTTTCAAGGAGGCAATAGGGAAGCCTCGTTCTTCTAAAATTTGCAACATCGTGTTGCCGACAGCACCGGTCGCGCCTACAACTGCTACACGATAACTTTCATGCATTTTTGATATTTTCCTTTATTGTGTTACTCAAGCGGAATCTTCAGTAAACTATATTTTATTAATTTTACCACAAACGTACCGCTTAAAGCAAATATTTCGGTCAAGCCACTCAATATCGGCAGGCAAAGGAACTATTGAAAATCAATCATTCCGCTAAAAATTTGATTTATGGCTGTAAAGAAAAAATTTGACAAATTCCGCAATCTATGGTATTAATTTTAACATTCGGCATCGAATTCTATGCTTTCGTTTGCGGGATGTAGGCGGAAACTAATGGCGTTATTGAAAAATAAACTTGTTATTCACCTAAAAATGTAGTATAATGATATTACACTTGCTGGATAGGAATACGACCTCTCTCATTTGAGAGAGTCCTATCCTCACCAGTCGTATGGTGTGTGGCGGGTGTCAAGTGAGACCTTGTAAAAAACATGTATCGGTAGCAGTTCACGCGTAAGTTTCGGAGCGGAGGTGAAAGCCAGCACGTTGCATTACTGCTACTCTCCTTTTTTTTTGTAGGCAGGAATAGCCGTGAAAGTTTCCGCACGATATGCCCTTACCTATTTCTTTCAGGGTATAGGGGAATTGCCTACGGGTGGAGCGATACTAAGACGGTTGACTCTTTGAGAAAACCGCAGTTGCTACGAAGCCGAAGCCCCAATCTTCAGGTTGTGGGTGCTATTCATCTTGACATATCTATATTTGTATAGTATAATATAATTACTACTATTAGTTTTTTGTTAAATCCAATTTACGCTCGATATGGGAGAACCCACGTTTCTTAATTATTTAGCAGACGTATTGTTTTCTTGTTCGGGCTGAAAATTAGAGGAACATTTGACATGGCAAAATTAATGAAGAACGATGTCGTCAGCAGTATTGTCGAACAGACGGGTCTTAGCAAGAAAGAGGCAACAGCCGCTGTTGACGCTTTTGCTGCGACTGTTTGCGATGCTTTGAGTAACGGCGATTCCGTTGGGTTGATCGGTTTCGGAACATTTGAAGCCAAAGTTCGGCCAGCCCGTACAGGTCGCAATCCACAGACTGGCGAACCGCTCAGTATTCCTGAGAAGACCGTCCCTGTCTTCAAAGCTGGTAAGAAGCTTCGCGACGCTGCTGCCTAAGATTAGCGGTTATTTCGCTCAGTTTCTGGGAAAAGCCGCGGGGCTATGCCCCGTTTCCGAATCGGGGGTAGCTGCGGCTTTTCCACGTTACATCTACCATCAACTATTTTAACCACTTTCTCGACAGAGACTGCCCTTGCCAAATATTTCAATACGACTATCGGCTAACCTTCGCCACAATTTTTTGTATTCATCATCTTTTGCGAGGGCATGTGTCTATTTCCGGTTTGTCCGATCTGTAGTTTCGCTTGTCTACTTTTCGCACTATTTTATACATATTCTTTGCAAGCGTGCTCGTAAAAACCGATGTCAGGAGACTCGTCATGCTAATCCGAGCGAGAGCTCCAGTCCGAATTGACTTTGCTGGGGGGTGGAGCGACGTAGCCCTATTCACCGAGCATTCAAAGGGGCTGGTCGTTAACGGAGCAATCAACCGGTATGCTTACGCCACGCTCCGCTGTGAAAGTCAGACAACGCAGGACGATTCCGTTGAACTGCAGCGGATTTTAGATAAAAGTATTCGTATCTATTCCGCAGATTTCGATACCTTCATTGAAGCCGACGATGTCCGTCAACTCGAATACGATGGAAATATCGATTTAGTAAAGGCAGGGGTCCGGCGCATGTCTATACAGATCGGTGGATTCGACCTGATCACACAGTCCAATGCCCCTCCTGGGAGTGGATTGGGAACTTCGGCAGCAATGGGAGTTGCCCTCGTCAGCGTCCTCGGCGCACTCAAAGAAGCCACCTATCTTCCGTATGAATACGCCGAACTCGCCAGCACTATCGAACGCCATGAACTCGGTATACTCGGTGGGAAGCAAGACCATTACGCGAGTGCCCTCGGTGGTATTCATTTTATGGAATTCCAAGGGGAAGAGGTCAAAACTTCGCCGCTGAGACTCCCTCCTCAGATCCGCTACGAACTTGAAAAAAATCTCGTCCTTTGTTATACCGGGCAACCGAGACTCTCGGGCAACATCCATCAGAACGTGACAACCGCCTATAAAAGTGCCGATCCAAGTGTCCGCGATGCCTTAGAGACGCTCAAAGCCACCGCTGAGGCGACAAAAACGGCACTGATGCGCGGCAGATTGACCGAATTCGGCGAATTACTCACCCAAAATTGGCGGAATCAGAAAAAGTTACACCCGTCTGTTACAAACGAGCAGATTGAGCAGCTTTTTAAAATCGCGACAGCACACGGTGCCATCGGCGGAAAAGCGTGTGGTGCCGGTGGTGGCGGGTGTCTCCTGTTCTACTGTGAACCGACACGCGAACATAGTGTGCGCCAGAAACTCGAAGACGCTGGTGCACGCGTTATTGATGTCAACTTCGATTTCGATGGTCTCCAAATGTGGAGAGTCTCAAACTACTAAACCTTAAATATATGAAAAACGATATGCCCTCCACGCAACCTGCAACTGATATAGAAATCGCTGAAACATTAAAAACAGCCAAAGAAAATATTCTAACTGAACTCAAAAAACGTATCATCGGACAAAACGAGGTCATTGAGCAGCTCCTGATTGCGCTCTTTTCGCAGGGACACTGCTTGTTGGTTGGGGTACCGGGGTTGGCAAAAACGCTGCTCATTAGCACATTCGCACAAATTCTCAAATTGCCATTTAACCGCATCCAATTTACACCAGACCTAATGCCGTCCGACATTATAGGGACCGATATTATTGAAGAAGATGGAACCGGTAAACGTGCCTTCCGATTTATTAAGGGTCCAGTGTTTGCCAATATCGTTCTCGCCGATGAAATCAATCGAACACCTCCGAAAACACAAGCCGCACTTTTACAAGCCATGCAAGAATATCAGGTCACCGCAGGCGGTAGAACATATTTCTTGGAACGCCCGTTTTTTGTTTTAGCGACACAGAACCCAATTGAACAAGAAGGGACTTACCCACTACCAGAAGCACAACTTGATCGCTTTATGTTCCATATCACCCTCGATTATCCAGACAAAACTTCTGAAAAAGAGATTGTGATGACAACAACAGCGGCTTATGAACCGGAAATCAATGCCGTTATCACCGGAGAAGAGGTCCTACAAATACAGCAGGTCGTCCGGAAAGTCCCCATCGCTGAAGCGATTGTAGAGTATGCCGTGGAATTGAATAGGCAGACGCGTCCTGCCCCAGATGCATACGACTTCATTCAGGATTGGGTCCAATGGGGAGCAGGCCCCCGAGCATCGCAATATCTCGTTCTCGGTGCAAAGGCGCGAGCCATCCTCCACGGACGCTATCATGTCGCTTATGAAGATATTAAAGCTGTTGCGATCCCCGTCCTACGCCACCGAATTCTGACGAATTTCAACGCCGAGGCTGACGGTATCACGAGTTTAGATATTATCAATAGGTTGCTGGAAAGCGTTGAACCCCCACCGGTTGAATAAATAGAGGATATGAAAGCAATGCGAGCGATTGATAGTTTTAGAGTGGATAAGGAGGAATTTTCAGTTTTATCCTCTTTTGAAGAAGCAGATGTGGCTGATAAAGCATATTGGCATTCCAAAACCCCACAAGAACGTATGGCAGCCCTCGAATTGATGCGACAGATTAATTATGGCTACGATCCAACTACCGAACGACTTCAAAGAGTTCTTGAAGTTGTTGAATTCACACCAAGTTAAAGGAACGATGACCAGATTCAATAGCAAAAAAAATGAAGATTGCAATTATAGGAGCAGGATACGTCGGTTTGACCACGGGTGTCGTCCTCGCTTACCTCAATCACAATGTCGCAATAGTAGAGAAAGACGAAAGTAAATTAGACCTTCTGCACGAAGGGAAAAGCCCTATTCACGAACCCGGCATCCAGAACCTTCTTGAAGAAGTGCAGCACACCATCCGTTTTACGCCAAACGTCGCTGAGGTCGTCCCCGATTCAGAGCTGATTCTGATTGCTGTCGGGACACCACCGAAAAAGAATGGAGAAGCTGATACACAGCACGTTGAACAAGCAGCGAGGGAAGTTGCAGAAGTCTGTCTGCCCGATAGACACTATACGCTCGTCGTTAAGTCCACGGTTCCCATCGGCACCAACCAACGCGTCGCTAAGGTTGTCGAGTCTGTTTTTTCGACACGTGGTATTCAGGGAAATGTGTCCGTTGCTTCAAACCCGGAGTTCTTACAAGAAGGTTTAGCGTTACAAGGCGCACTGTATCCGGATCGGATTGTTGTTGGTGCCAATAGCGATGAAGCGATTGATACCCTCCGTCGCCTCTATAAACCGATCCTCGAACAGACGTTTGATCCACCGAGTGGATTTCCACGTCCGTCGGCTTACCACTTGCCACCGATGATGACCACCGATCCAAACAGTGCAGAGATGATTAAATATGCTGCGAACACATTCCTCGCCCTCAAGATCAGTTTTATCAATGAAATTGGAGGACTCTGTGAAAAGGTCAGTGCAGACGTGACGGAGGTTGCGCGTGGTATTGGACTCGACGCTCGCATCGGAAATCAGTTTCTCCGTGCCGGTCTCGGATGGGGTGGGAGTTGTTACCCTAAAGATACTTCAGCGTTGTTAGGGGTCGCAGCGCAATCCGGCTACGAGATGCCTATCACGGAAGCCGCGCGTACCGTTAATTTTCGCCAACGCGCGCATATCATCGAAAAATTGCAAGGTGCTCTGAAGACGCTCAAAGGTAAAACTATCGGTATCCTCGGTCTCGCATTCAAGCCTAACACGGATGACGTTAGAGAAGCCCCGTCGCTTGACATTATTCGTGAACTTATTGCTGAGGGTGCAACCGTTCGCGCACACGATCCGATCGCTATTGAAAATGCGCAGCGTGCTTTGAGTGGAAGGGATCCATCTGCTAACACCAACCTCTACTTCACAAAAAATATAGATGAACTCGCCTACAATGCGGATGCGTTAGTGCTTGTCACTGAATGGGAACTCTATCACAGACTCGAACTCCGTAAACTCGCCAAACAGATGAAGACCCGCATCCTCATTGATGGACGTAATGTCTATTCGCCGGAAGAAGCAAAAGCTGCGGGTTTTCATTACATCGGGGTCGGCAGAATATAGAATGCCGCTGACGATATGGACACTATTAAACAACCCGAACCTTTTGATGCAAATTGGCATCGATATTGTCCACAAAAACCGTTCCCGCCGTATCGACATATCCCTGGTGTCACACCGCATCCCATCCGAGATCCGCGCGGACACAGTTATGGCCTCGAAGAAGAACACGATGCTGATCCGCTACCTCCAGAACTCTGGCGAGAAAACGAGGACTATCTCTACGGGATAGATTTATATAACTTTGCCTATTGGTGGGAAGCACATGAAGCGTGGGAAGGGTTGTGGCACCAAGCAGAGGACACGTATCGTCTTTTTCTTCAAGGACTGATTCAGGTTTCAGCATCCCTCATCAAATATCACATGCGAATGCTGCGACCCTTGCGCACACTTTCCACTGCGGGACGGGACAAATTGAGGCAGGTTGTCGTTGAGTGTGACGATGCTTTCGGAAACTATATGGGACTCGACTTGCCCGCATTCTTGGAAATCGCTGATGCATTTTTCGCCCCTTTCTTCGCCGACAATGTCACAGAAACCACGTATCTTCAGAACTCTGTTAAACCGCTCATATTGCTGACAGGTTAACACCGACCGACAACCACATTTATTTTCCAGCCTTGACCCTTGTGAGGAAAGCCACATGCCAACGCTTGTCCCTTTTCTCATTTTCAGCCTCTTCTGCATTTTCATCGTTGTGTTGCTATTTATTCTCTTTAAGATAGGTGCTTACTTTGGCAAAAGCGATGCCGACGAATTTCGGGCTGTCCGGTGTCCACAATGTCAAACCCGACGGAAACCCGAAAAAACCGGCACAGTCAGAAATCTCGTCGAATTTGAGATGCGATGCCCGCGCTGTGGACACATTTCATGGGACATTCCTCCGAAAACAAATCTTTCCACACGACCGAATGATCAAAATAAAATGACGTAAAGTGCGCGTGGTTAGTAATCTGCGAAAGCCCCGTCGTCTGCGTGCCAGAACATTCCACGCAGCCGAAATGTTTCATCTCGAATCGCTTCAATAGCTGTATCGTCCATATCCACACCGAGTCCGGGTGCTGTCGGGAGTTCAATGAATCCATCTTTGAAAACCAAAGGTGTTTGAAACAGTCCTTCTCCGCGTCGGTGTCCGCCCTCACATATCAGCAAATTCGGCACGGTCGCCATGACGTGTACCGATGCGGCCACTCCGACAGGACCGGCAGCGTTGTGCGGTGCAATCGCCATATTGTGGATTTCCGCCATCGCGGCTATCTTCTTCAGTTCCAGTATCCCACCGCAGTGTCGGATATCGGGTTGCAAAATCGCGCACATCTCACGTTCAATTATCTCCCGGAAACCCCATCGTGTTAAATGCCGTTCACCCGTCGCGATGGGTACTGTTGTGGACCGGGATAAGATCAAAAGCGGCTCATTGTTTTCAGGATGGCACGGCTCCTCGGCAAACAGGAGACGGAAGGGTTCTAATTCCTTTACCAAGATGACTGCCATCGTTGGACTCAAGCGTCGATGCAGATCAACAGCAATATCGACCTTATCACCGACTGCCTCTCGCACGGCTGCCACCCGTGTCACCATCGTGCCAATCGCCTTTGGGGTATCAACAAATCGAACAGGTTGCGGCGAGGCTCCCATCTTTACTGCCCGAAATCCTGCAGCCACTGCCTTCCTCGCATGCTCTGCACACGCTTCAGGTGTTGTACCCCCTATACCGGTATAGACGCGAATCCGA
The DNA here is from genome assembly GCA_028820845.1 of Candidatus Poribacteria bacterium. Taxonomy (NCBI): domain Bacteria; phylum Candidatus Poribacteria; species Candidatus Poribacteria bacterium. Next base: position 112,017 of record JAPPII010000074.1, on the reverse strand, counting down.
TCCCGCACGGAACCGCCTAATAGTTTCCAGACCGGCATTCCGACGACCTTGCCGAATACATCCCACATCGCCATCTCAATACCGCTGAGTGCTCCGACCAATACAGGCATGCTCCGGCTGTAACTCGACCTGTACATCGCTTGCCAGTGCGCTTCAATCTGCAGTGGGTCTTTGCCGACTAGGTATTCCGCCATGTCGTCTACGGCTTGGGCAACGACGCGCCAATGCTCATAGTTCATCGGTTCACCGTAGCCGATGATTCCTTCGTCTGTGAACATTTTCAAGATCATCGCCCGACCTTGAATAGGTATTGTTTCAAATCCGGTAATTTTCATAGTATCCTTTCTTTCGTCCTAAACCGGTCGCCACCGGATAATACAGAAGTGTGAGTTCCCTGTGGCGTTCTCCCATTTGCTGACATCGCCGTAGCAGGAACCGATAAAGGTTAGGATTTCCTCGCCATCTAAGGTGATGTGTCTCGGAAAGCCAGCAACATGCCCATGACAGAGGTAATAGACTTCATCACGCCAACTTTCGCCGTTGTTGTCGCTTACCATTGCCCTACCGCTGCCGAGTTCCCTCGGATACCGGTGATCATAAGCCACAACAGCACGCTTATTGGAAAGTCCGACAGCCGCGCCGTGGCACTGCCCATGCACACTCGTTAACTGACGGAGATTTGTCCACGTAACACCGCTATCTACTGAATCTGCAAGAAAAACCGTTTTGTTTGTATGCGGTTGGTCTGGGTGTCCCGGTTGGTATCGGATGACCGCGAGCAGTCTGCCAGAAAAAAGTTCTGCGATGTTGACTTCATTGCCATAATCCGACAAAAAGAAGCGGTTCGAGAAGGTGTATCCATCATCTTCGGAAACAAAGACATAAGTCGGGTTCGTGCCTTCGTAAAACGGGTCGTCTCTTCTTTTAATTGGTAGGAGCAGCGTGCCATCGTTGAGTCGGGTCAGACTTGAACCAGCGACGGTTTTCTGAAACGGCGCGACATCTATTTCGCTCGTCTGCTCCCATGTCTCACCTTCATCATCAGAAACCCAGACGGTGGTTGGCTGTTCTTCTCCATGTTGACTCACGTGAATAAGCTGCCCATGCCTATTGGCTTGCAACAACCATCCGTTGAAACCGAAAGCAGCAGGGACCCTGTTGAGATGTTCCCAACTCCTGCCACCATCTGTGGACTTAGAGATAATGGTGTGCTGGACTGCATAGATAGTACCATCGGGAGCCTGAACGAAATTCAATCCCTGATAGTGCCCTTGCGGATCCAACGGCATGCGGATTTTCTCTACTGGAACCTTGTTTAGCAGACCATCGCGGGCATGCAGAATATAATCACCCGCTTGCATCTCACTTAATTGATTTGGCGTGACGACAACGCCACCCATATTTTCGGTTGAGAGCATTTGCTGGACTCCCTTTACAGTAAATTTCTCTTGTCCTACATAATGAATTATGGCAAAATGTTCGGTATATCCTATCCGACCAATTTACACGATAACACCGGACAATGCAAGCCATATTTGAAGGCAAAGAAATATATGAACGTATTCGATGCAACTCGGAAACATTACAATGCAGCGGGGGTCCATCCGACGACTGACCCTGATAACCCAAGATCACAATTTGCCGTTGACAGATATGAAGACCACCTGCGTAAACTCATAAGACCCGGCATGCGCGCCTTGGATTTAGGTTGCAATGCTGGACGCTTTACCTTTGCCATGGAAGACATGGGCGCGATAGCAACAGGTATTGACTGCGCGGAGATTCCACTCCGTCACGCAAAAGAGGTCGCAGAGAAAAGAAAGAGCAGATGTCGATTCAATATTGGGGATATGGCTGCGCTACCTTACAAAGAGAATTCTTTCGACCTCGCGCTGCTTCCTCAAAATAACATTTACTTATCATATCAGATGCTGGAGTGCTTAACAGTTCAACTTAAAGAAATTCTATCGGACAATGGCATCTTCCTTGTAATAATGCACGATGAATTGGTGAAGAGAGTGGGAGAGGAAACCCTTCCAGATCGATACGACGTGCAGACCGGTTTGATAGGAGGCAGTAGGACAATTCCTGACAAAGGTACGTACGCGTATCCATCCTACTTTTGGACAGTCCCCTTTGCGAAGCACATTATTGAGAAGTACTTTCTTTTTGAACGCGTTGCGCAAATAGAAGAAAACAGATTTATGTTGGTGTTCCGTAACAAAAAGAGAAACGGAGGTCTGTAAATGCTGCAACAAGAAGCGATAGAACATCTCGAAACGTTCGGTTACTGTCTGATTGAAGATGCAATCCCCACAGTACAAGCAGACGCGATGGCAGAGAAATACTTCCAACTCCACCGAGACCCAAAGAATCGGGATGCTTTTCAGGACCCGAACGCTGAACTCTATCAAACGCTTTTCGGTGTAGTCAACCTCGATGAGATGTGTTGGGAATGTATCGCACATCCACAAGTGCTACAAGTCGTCCGTCATTTTCTCGGCGATAGTGCGCGACTGGGTGAGGCTTGCACCAAGTGGGTCAAGCCAAGGGCACCCCAAGGTGGTATACACTCCGATTCGACGCACGACTTGCCATCACGCCTTCCCGAAACGCCATGGATGATTAACTCCATCTGGATGATAACGGATTTTACTATCGAGAACGGCGCGACGCTCGTTGTGCCGTTTAGCCATCGCGCACGGCGCAGACCTACACAATCCGACATTGTAGAAAGCCATCCAGTGCCGGTCTGCGGGCAAAAAGGTTCTGTGTTATTGTGGCACGGCGGAACATGGCACGGGCAAGGGGCAAATACAACCGACGATCAACATCGCATGGCGTTGAATATCGCTTACTATCCTGCTTGGTGGAATCTCATGCGTGAGGGTGGTCATCAACCCGTTTTTCCAGAGACGTTTGCGCGGATGCCGGAAGACCTCCAAGCACTTGTTCGACATAAGGTCGCAAAACGACGCGCTGACATCTATGAATTTTAATCGCACCAAACGCTCGTGTTATTGTTGTACTGTAGTTTTGAGAATCTGCTTAGTAGCATCTGAGATGTTAAGCGTTGTGTAAGCTGCGTCGGACAACGCAACCCAATAGTATGCTTGATGTTCGGTAGGACTAAGTTTGATTTCACCATCCTCAACCTGAATAAAAAAGTTGAAATGTCTCGTTTTTTTCCCAGAACTGGATGTCCAATCAAAGGAGCCGAGATATTCAAGGATTGATGTTACAATGAGTCCCGTTTCTTCCTGCACTTCTCGAGCGAGTGCTGTAAGTAGGTCTTCCTCATCCTCCACGGTACCACTCGGAATTCCAACAAATCCACCCATGGAATCAGACGGAACTCGTTCCAAAAGTAGGAATTTGCTGTTTTTACGGATGACCGCGCCCACAACCAGTTTTTGCACACCGTCTTTTTCAGCATCGATCAACAACCGTTGAAAGATAGTGGGGTCAATGTTTGACTGCATATTGTGCGTCATTTTACGCGTTGCCCTGCTTGAAATACCGCAATCACTCGACTCACCACCCCAACATCATTTGTCGGATCGCTCTCAAAAGCAACGAGATCGGCGATTTTGCCCGGCGCGATAGTTCCAATCTCATCTGCCATCCCGATTGCTTCGGCGGAGATGCGGGTTGCTGAGATGAGTGCCTCTGCGGGTGTAAACCCAACTTCGACAAGTAGCTGCAAATCGTAATCGAGATGTCCGAATGCAAGATTACCGACACCTGAATCCGTGCCGGGAACAATCCGGTCCCGGAGGTCGTAGTCGAGCATACGCCGCATCACATCCAATCGGACTTCTGCTCGCGCCTCACTTCGTTGCAATTCGGCTGTTTCATCGGCAGAAATCGTCCCATTGTCCCGTTTTGCTCGGAGTTCAACGATGCGTGGATATCCCGTCCACGCTTGGAGCGTCGGACTAATCCAGATACCCGATTCTGCCATCATCTCCGCAATTTTCGGATCAAACCGGAGTTCACCGTCCGGATCAAGAAATTCCGCATGCTCCATCAGATCAATACCTGCTTCAACGGCGCGTACCATCGACTCACTGGCACGGCAATGCGCCACCGTGAGCCGATGGAAATGGTGTGCCTCGTGGACAGCGGCGTGCAATTCGGCGACGGTGTAACTGGCGCGTCCGGGAATCGTTCCGGCAGTTCCACCGCCTGACGCCATAATCTTGATATAATCCGCGCCTTCATGAACTAAGCGACGCACTGAACGCCGCATCTCCGCCTCGCCATCCGCTGTCTCGTTGCATACATGGAAGTGTCCACCTGTACAGGTAATCGGTCGTCCGCTGACCAAGGCGCGTGGACCCGGAATATAACCGCGTTCAAGTCCTTCCTTAAGCGTGAATCCTACCTTGTTCCGCGCGCCGTGTTCACGGATCGTTGTAATCCCTGCGGCGAGATGGCGTTGTAGATTCATCGCGCCGGTCAACACCATCATCTCATCCGTCTCAGAGAACATTTGAACATAGTTCCGTCCATCGCCTGCCAGGCTCAAGTGTGTATGTCCATCAATGAGACCCGGCGCGAGACACGCATCGCCGAGGTCAATAACCTCTGCGTCAGGCGGTGTCTTTTTCGCAATCTCTTCTTGATCGCCTACTGCATCAATGCGTCCGTTAGTCACAAGGATTGCCTGATTGGATTTGGCAGATGTGCTTATCCCATCAACAAGCGAATTGGCACGGATACAAACGATTTGATCTGACATGAATCTTCTTCCTTAAATGCTTGCTTTAAACCTTCACAACAAACTCACAGCCTTGTAGGAACCACTCCCGCAAGATCGTATCTTCATCATAAGTCCGTTTCGCCTGTGAACCCGTTGCTTGTGAGAGGTCTATTGTTTCAGCGATGATGGTGTCTCCAAAAAACCCTGCCTCTTTGATGACGTTGCCATCTGGATGGATAATCTTCGAGTTTCCGTGTGATGAACCGGGTGCCCGAATGTCATCAGGGTTCGCAGGTGTGTTCGCCATTAGGAGATAGATGCCGTTTTCTGTCGCACGCGAAATCGGCATAGCGCGGTAAGCGGAGAGTTTATATTCTGAGAGCAGTCCGGATTCACACGAGCAGAAAATGCAGAGTTGTGCCCCCATTGCTGCAGGAAGTTTAACTAATTCAGGATAACGTACATCGTGGCAGATGATAAAACAACACGCAACACCGGCGAGTTCGACAATCGGCAACGGACCCCGATTGTTGATGCACCATTTCTCCCCAGCGAGAAAGGTCTTGCCATAACGGTATTTCAGGAGACCCTCTTGATTAAATACGGCAAGGTCGTTGTGCCAATTCTCACCATCGTGATGTGCTGAACCGACGACAACGGCTATTCCGTGCCGACGTGCTGCTTCGGCAATTTCAGCCTCAGCCTCTTTAAAGACTTGCGGCGAGGTCCGTTCCCAATAATCTGTCCGGCAGCAGTAGCCGAACAGACACCCTTCCGGGAACGCCGCAATCTGAACCCCGATCTCTGCACACGCTTCGATTTGATCTAATACCTTGATGGTGTTGGCGGAAACGTCTTCACTTGTTAGCAGCTGACCTGCTGCGACCTTAATCTGGTTATTCGCCATCTTAATACCTCCTCTTTCCATTTTCGCCATTGTATCAGACCTGCGAATCTAATTCAAGTGGCGCGATAGGTTTTCAGCAATCAGCAGTCAGCCATCAATGGTCAACATACAAAAATCGGTTGACAATTGCCAAGCGATTTGGTATAAGGATTAGAAATTGAGCACAAAATCCAAGGAGAAAGACATTATGAAAATTACCGACATCAAACCGTTTCCTGTTTGGGTAGGACACAGGAATCAACACATCGTTAAAGTAGAGACCGACGAAGGCATTTACGGGTGGGGTGAATCTGGACTTTCAAGCCGAGAATTGGCTGTTGCGGGTGCGGTGAAACACTATCGCGAATTCCTCATTGGGCGCGATCCGATGCGGATTGGTGGCTTGTGGCAGGAGATGTACCGAAGCCAGTATTTTGAGGGAGGCCGTGCCTTGACAGGAGCAATCTCAGCGATCGATATCGCACTCCACGATATTGTAGGAAAAGCACTGAACGTGCCGGTCTACCAACTCCTCGGTGGGAAACAGCGAGACCGTGTGCCGTGCTTTGCTACGACAGGTGCAGCATCGGTTGAGCAGTTGATCGAAAACGCCCAATTATTACTTGACAACGGTTGGAACGTCATCCGCACAAACGTACTGCATCGTGCGAAACTGGGTGAGGAAAACATCTTTGAACCGCGTGAGTCGATCAGCCTCGCAGCGGAGTGGTTGACAGCACTGCGAGAAGCCATTGGATCGGAACCTGTTCTCGGTATTGACTATCACCACCGACTCAGTGTTGCGGAAGCAGCGTCCTTTTGTCAGCGTATGCCGTCTGGCACACTTGATTTTTTGGAAGAGCCAATTCGAGACGAGACCCCAGAGGCTTATGAATCCCTCCGGACGATGACCGATGTCCCATTCGCTATCGGAGAAGAATTCTCCAGTAAGTGGCAGTTTCTCCCGTATCTGGAACGCGGTATCACCAACTTTGCCCGCCTTGATGTCTGTAATGTTGGTGGACTGACGGAATCGATGAAAGTCGCGAGCTTGGCAGAGGCACACTATATCGATTTAATGCCCCATAACCCGTTAGGTCCTATATGCACGGCTGCGACGGTTCATCTCGCAGCAGCGGTTCCAAACTTTGCATGGTTGGAAATCCGGGTCTCTCCAACAGAAGCCTCTGGACACTATGATGAAGATCTGTTTCCTGTGCAGCACAAACTTGAAGGGGCAGCGATACCCGTACCGGATGGTCCCGGTTTGGGTGTTGAGGTTAATGAAGAACTCGTAATGGCGCAGACGTTCAAATTCTCGGAACCGCCACACCTCCGCCGACGGGACGGATCCCATACGAATTGGTAGCACATCTCTACCAAGAGGCGCGCCGAACGCGAGCCTCTTTTTTGTATGTAGCATAAACTGTTAGTTTGCGTCAGAGTCTCACCTATCTTCTCTGATTAGAGGACAGAGGCATTAGATAGATATTAACATGTACATCAATCCTTTTGAAAAAATTCGGTTTAGGGCATTAGTTGGCTACGCCATTCTCGCCTTTATCGCGACTGGTTTTACCGTTGTTATCCTCGGAGCATTCTTACCTGCCTGGTTTAAAGGTAAGTCGGCACCACTTCGAGGATCCGTGATACTACCACTATTGTATGTTTTCTTCTGTCTGTTTACCTTCGGAATGTTAGGGCGTGCAGGTCTGTCTTACAGGCAACTGTGTGGAGAGTTCCCGACGTGGCGTAGACTTGGATTGTATAGTCTCTGGGCATTCCCCCAGGTCATTTTCTCCTTATCAACCTTCTTTCTCCTTTACTTTCCCATAGCCTTCTTCATGCCTGAATTCTTCCAAGAGCGATTTATTGAAAGTGACCACTCTACAATCTCGTTGAGTAGCGATAAACATGTGCTGGCGAATCTGTTGGTCTTTTTAACGGCTGTTTTTATCGCACCTATGGTTGAAGAATTTTTCTTTCGCGGTATCTTATTAACGCGATGGGCTGTCAAGTGGGGTGTGTTGCGAAGCATTTTTGCGTCATCATTGGTTTTCGCCATTTTGCATCTCGACCCTATTGGTGCATTTTGTTTCGGTTGTGTGATGGCTGTTTTTTATATCCGAACGAAGTCGCTTTTTATTCCAATGGTCATCCATATAGCAAATAACAGCATTCCATCAATTATGGAGTGGTTTGAGATACTGTCTGATGCCTCTCCTTCAGAAACGACGCTCGAAGAATTTCAAGAACTCTGGTGGATAGGACTCATAGGGTTCACAATCATTACACCGTTTGCTATCTTCTTCTGGAAACACTATATTCGGAACACTGACTGGCAAGTTCCCTACCTCACGGAGACTGCCGGTTGTGGAAGTAACGCGAATTTGTCCGATTAGATTTCTCTTAACTATTCACACAAAATATGTTATACTGCATTAAAGTTCAGACAATTTGTAAGAATTAGAATAAGACACGCCTCAAACCTGCCATAATGGAATTCGAATGGGACGAGCAGAAGAATCAAGAATGTATCCAAAAACGTGGAATTAGTTTCAAACGCGCTTCCCTCGTCTTTGATGATCCGGATCGGATAGAGCGCGTAGATGCTCGATACGACTACGATGAAAAAAGAATCGTTGTCCTTGGTCGAAGCGCAAGTAGTCTCTTGTATGTGGTTTATACGTGGCGCGGCAGCAGGCGTCGCATTATTTCAGCAAGGAAGGCAACGAAAAATGAAAGACAAATCTACTTTAGTCAAATATACGCGTGAAGAACTTGCACATGTTCCCGATGAAACAGATTGGGAAAAGGTCGATGCCATGACCGATGAGGAAGTTTATCAGGACGCGCTTAATGATAAAGATGCCCAACCTACCGATGAAACTTTTTGGAAAACCGCGCCTCTCCCTTCACACTTTGCGAGTATCGATCAGGATATCTTAAAGTGGTTCAAAGCCCGTAACGTTGATTACGAAGCACAAATTAATACGGTACTCCGGTCATACATGGAAGCAAACGGACAGGGAGGCATATCAAATGAAGACACAAACGATTAGGTATGGAGAAAACGGCGGAGTTGAGATCATTGATATTGATGTCCGCGACCCGCAAGTGGGAGAAGTGCAAGTCCAGCGCGCTGCATGTGGGGTCTGCGCATGGGACTTAGCGACCTTTCGGGACGGCGGGTACGCGCCGCCGGGTCATGAAGGTGTCGGCTATGTTACTAAAGTTGGGAGCGGTGTTCAAGGTATTGAGGAAGGGATGCGTGTTACGGGCAGCGTGTTAGGGTTTGATGGTCTCAAAAACTGCCCAGCGGATCAGATATACATCGTTCCAGAATCGGACATTCCAGACGAATACTGGTTAGTTGAACCCGTCTCATGTGTTGTAACAGGACTCGACACGGCACCGCTGCTACCGGCTGATAACGTCGCAGTCATCGGATGTGGTTTTATGGGGATGATGTTCGTCCAAGCACTCAGCCGCTTTTATACATCTAACCTTATCGCTATTGATATTGTTGAGAAACGGCTGCAACTGGCGAAGTCGTTAGGGGCTGACCTCACGTACAACCCTAAGGAAATTTCCGCCTCTGAACTCATATCGGAGCTGAAAGCATTTCCAATTGATGTGGTATTTGACTGTTCGGGGAAGCCTGATGGGTTAAACCTCGCGACGAAAATCGTTCGTAGAGGCGGACACATCAACCTCTTCGGTTGCATCCGAGAAGAGGTGACCATCAACGGTTCCGAGTGGCACGGCGGTGCGTTTAACTTGGTGAGCTCATCGCCGGGCGCAAAGATTAGGGATACATTTCCACCCGCAATTCGGATGCTTGAGCGTGGCCACATCGACCTAAGACCGCTTGTAACGCATATCGTACCGCTTGAAGATTATCCTGCACTTCTCAAGGACGCAACAAATGGAGACGGCAGTTATATCAAGGGGGTCGTAGCAGGGACGTAATGGCTATCCAAACAGATATTTTTGCACAACATCTTCCCGTACGGTGACTCCCAATCCTGGAACATCGCGAAGAGCGACGTAACCATCCTCTTGCCCCCACGGATCGCTGACCAATTCATGCTGCATCGGGGATTCGTGGGGCTTAAAATCCGAGCAATCGGCATGTGTCGAACTCGCTAACATGTGCAGACTCGCAGCGGTGTTTAAGGCACTACTCCACGAATGCGCGCTGAACAGAAGGTTCTCAGCCTCAACGAGTTTGATGACGTGTCGGCTGCCAGTGAGTCCGTGGCAGCGTCCCGGATCAATTTGGACAATATCGACACCACCGGACTGGATGAGTCGTTTGTAACTTTCGACATTCCACTCATCTTCACCGGTCCCGATGGGGGTCATAACCGCTGACCGCAGCTGAGCGTATGCTTCAAAGTTTTCAGGAGGCAGGGGTTGCTCAATCCATTTGAGTCGATAAGGCTCAAGGTCTCGGAAACGTTGAATGGCGGTCGGGACATCCCATATACGACGGTGGCCAGGTGTATCAATGACAAACTCAAGCTCGTCTCCGATCACTTCACGCACACGCCGAATCATCTCAAGGTCGCGCTGGCGGTCGAGACCGAAGACCGCTTCTGGTCGCATTCCCCAACCCCCTTTAACGACGCGGTAGTTTTCCTCGCGCATCCACTGAAATTCGTTGAGCGTCCAATCCAAATCTTCCATATCAAAAATGATTGATGCCATAGCAACGATTTTGTCGTGGAGCTGACCGCCAAGGAGTTGACAAACCGGCAAACCGAGTGCTTTGCCCTTTAAGTCCCATAACGCCATATCTACAGCACTGACAGCAAAAGCAGCAATGCCTTCGGGACCATACCACCAGATGTGATCAAGCATTTTACGCCAGTGCCGTTCCACATCTAAACCGTCTTCACCAATAATTAACGGTGCGAATCCCTGTTCAATGATTATCTGTGTCGCGAGTGTTGCTTCTCGAAATTGTGAGATACACTCCCCCCAACCCACAAGACCGTCGTCGCTCTCCACGCGAGCGAGCGTGATGTAGCGTTCGATACCTTTGTAGTGTGGCTCAGGATACGCAAGCGGAAACGCCTGAATTTTTTGAATCCTCATTCTATTTTTCTCTCCTTTTAGATTGTGGTGAATTATAGAAATATGTAGGGACATCCCTTGTGGGTGCCCGTAAACTCACTATACTTTGACTATGGCCAAATTCCATAAGCAGGTATGTTAAACACCATCCCCAATATTGTCCACAGACTCCCGACGGTAAATTGTCCGAGTATCAAGCCGAGAAAAAATGGCATCGCCTTTCGATGGGCATTTCTCCCGCCGTATTTCAGCAGAACCAATTTCAGCACCCACACGATCCCAAGACTGAACCAGATGTAATTGACCGCCCAACTCCCACACACAGCGGCATACGCTGCGGGATGAAACGGGAACCAAAAAAACTTCATTCGCATTAGCATCAGGAAAAGTGCGAACAATAGCCCTATCCCAGTAAATCCTAACGCCCAATAATCCGGAGGTAATGGGTGTGTTAACCATTTCTGTAGATGCGTCCACGGTTCAGACCCGTAGACGATTGGCACGCGGGACATCTCGTGTAAAGCACCGAGTCGATAAGGGATGGATATAAGTGCCCAAAATTGCGAGAGGATGCCGACGAACAGTGCTATCAGGATCGCAAATAGCATGAAACGACTTCGGACTCCTGACGTTGCGGCAAGTTTGAATCCTTCAAGTTGATGGGGCATCGGGTGCGAATCGAAGGTGCGTGTAAAGAACCAGAAAAAAGAGAACATCGAAAGATTCATCGGTCCCAGCGGACGGGTGCCTACAGCCGCAACCATGACCCGTTCGGGTCCCGTGTAGTGCAAGTCGTGCATCGGCGATCCGAGTTCGGCGCGCATCCGGGAAACCGCCGTCGAAAAGGCAAAATAGAGTCCAAAGAAAACGAGTATCGCCCAGAAGGACATACCTGCCCTCAAGCAAAAGAAGGTCAGAAATGCAATGCCAAAAATAAGTGCAAGAACAACAGTCCGGGGCGACATCGGTTCATCCCGCGTGGACACAGACTGGGTTTTCACGCCCAACAAATTCTGAAGGTGTTTTCGACTCCTCCACACCGCAATCAGAAAGATGCCCATATATGCCCCGAATCCCTGATAGTTGATGTAAGGATAACCCGTCCCTTCCAATCCCATAACGCTTCCGACGATCTGTTGTCCTTTCCACACCCAAAAGAAAAACCACGTCGAAAACAATAGATCCAACGGAATCAGAAATCCGATGCCCAACACAAACGGGTAAATCCCTAATCTCAGCCACCCCATCGCGGAGAAAGGCTTCTCTGTGAATCTGAAACGGTATGCCTTCTCGTACACAGAAGGTATCGCAGGAAAGACGTGGTGGAGACCGTTAATGATGTCGAAAGCTGCTACAATTCCGAAAGCAATCCACATGAGTCGATTCGTAAAAAAACCATCGCTTGTCATTCGAGATGGAAGTTGGATAATCGGATACGCCAGTTTCTCATCTTCCGTCCATGGTCTCCGCACGATGACAGTGATACAAACCATCACAAACAGCATTACAAAGAGAAAGGCGAACCAATTCATCACAGGCGTTAGCCACCCCAACAGATGCTGCTTTGTGTGCAGTGTAGAATCACCCTCGTAGTAGCCGGAAAGAACGTTCTTGTCGGTCACAGCAAGCCAACTCGGGATATATCGCCAAAACAGGTCTTTCCAATCGTTCTCTGGCGTTGCGAACCAGAAAGCGTGCCCCAGTGTGGAGACCAAAATCTCCATCATGCTGTGCCCCGCTGTGGCGGACGCTACAGATAACATGACATAGATGACGAGGAGTTCACCTTGGGATAGCACCAATCGAGGCACGAATCGCTTGAATATCTGGTTGAATCCTATCAACACAAGCAGGTTGAAAACAACCGTGAAAATCAACGAGACGATTGTGGGCTGCGCGGAATACTGGACGAGTTCAATATAGGTAATCCAATAGCAATTGATGGGGATGAGAAGAAGTCCAACTGCGATAGACCGCCAACGGATTGGTGAGGGCGGTTTTGATAAGGATAGGGTCGGTTTTATGTCCGACATTACTGATTCTTCTTATACTTGATAAAAATAGATCTAACTTGTAATACTCCGGTCTCTACTCGAAGTTCTTCAAATACGATTCCATCGGCGCCGCTCTCGCGTGCCTTTTCCATTAACTTTTCTTGTAACGCCTCCGCCTCACCTCCCTCTATAGTAGCATGTCCCATCACCAGATAGTCTTTGATTATATCATCCTCCGAGAAGTAAACATCTACATGGGCGGTAGGCGAGTAGGAGTCCCCAAGATAATCGACATCACTACCACAAGCGGTAAGAAATAATATCGTCAATAGAATCAACACGATGATTTTTTCATTCACAATTGCGCGCAACATGAGAAAACTCCTGATATTTGGTTTTCGATTTAAGACTGATTTGACAACGTGCTACCGTTTTGATATGAGAAAACCAACGGCAGATGTTCATCTTTGTAGTAATTGTCTTCTCCCTTTCGATTGTGGTAGGCATCATCACGGCTCACATGTTCTGTGATAGCCTCGTCAACAGCATCCTGCCACACTGACAACTCGGCACCCGTCAGAAAGTCGTCAATAACCAGAAATCCATTTTCGCGGTAAAATTCAATCTGATCGCCTGTCCGTTGTGTATTCATTTTTTATTGTTAGGTTTCCGGTCTGCCTTCCACTTCGTTTCAGGCAGGTTCCCGATTAATTCGCTACTGGGTTTGAGCTGCTTACGCTTTAGAACAACATTACATGTGCTTTCAATCATAATTGCTGGGTCGATGGTCGCCGAGGAGTCGTCTTTGTCGAGGATTCGCTTGGGCAAGAATTGAGGGATCAAACTGAAACTTATTCAGATAGGGCGGATATTTCTGTGTAATCATCCGCATCGCATAGTGTACCTGCAAGAGATAACGGGTTTCGTCGCTCGTGTTGGCTGAGCCACGATGCCAGACTTCACTGCGGAAAAGCACCACGTCCCCCGCATTGCATAGGATACTCTCTTCTCCCCGATTATTCCATTCTGTTGCGCCGTTTGGAGAACACCCAGAGAAATGACTGCCCGGCACAAACTTCGTCGGACCCAATTCTTCGTACATATCGTTGAGGTAGTAATGGGCAGTCGTGATGAAGATTGGGATTTTGACGCGTGGATCGGAACGAACATCTGCAGGTAGACGAATCGGCAGCCAATCCGTATGTAATCCCTGATCCGGGCGGCCCGGTCCCGTCAACCACGAATGCATACCGATGCAATGGCAATCCTCACCGTGCGCTGCTTCGGCGACTTCAAAAACGGGGGATCTGTCAAGGAATTGGAGATACAAGGGGTCGCGATTAAAGGCGTTGCTAATGAGTTTGTGGAGGAATGCGTCACCATTTTCAAGTGTTTCGTCCCTGTCATGAGACGCTGGGATTGCTGGCAATTGATCCATAGTCGCACGCAATTCAGCAATCTCATTGGTATCAAGCACGTTGGGGAAATAGACATACCCATCCCTTTCCAGTGCCTCAACTTGGCTTTCTAAATCGTTATAGGCAACGAGTGAGAGTTCCTTCGCCATTTTCAGTACTCCTTTCGGACGGTAGCAATGGGTCAACGCTTATTGCTATGGTATGTTAACCTCAGCGAAGTTGTCAATAAAAAAATATGTTGGTACTGGATTTCTTCTCAGGTCCACCACAAATCGATTGTCCTATAGCTCAGCTATACTGTCTTAAGTTTGCGCCATAGGGTTGTCCGACTAATCCCCAAGCGTTGTGCAGCGAGTTGTGGTTTCCCATCAGACTCCTCCAAAACCCGTTGGACTAACTCACGTTCCAATGCAGCAAGCGGGTTGCTTTCCCGGAGTGCCTGCGTAACAATATCGTCCCTCGACGCAATAAGGTCAAGCGGTAGATGTTGCTTTTCAATGCTGCCACCCTGACACTTAACGAAGGCATGCTCTATGATATTTTCCAACTCCCGCACGTTGCCAGGGTAGGCATAATCCATTAAGATTTCAAGGACCTCGGGTGAGGCGCGATGAATAGGTTTCTGTGTCTGTTGACTGAATTTTTCGATGAAGTGTTCAATGAGAAGTGGAAGGTCGTCTCGCCTTTCACGGAGTGGCGGCGGGGTAATCGGGACGACGTTGAGTCTATAGTATAAATCCTCGCGGAACCGTCCAGCCTCAATTTCTGTTTTCAGGATTCGATTTGTCGCTGCAATGACGCGGACATCTACTTTTTTTGTCTCCGTTGAACCGACCATCTCATATTCGCCCTCTTGTAAAACACGGAGCAACTTCGCTTGTGTTCCGAGACTTAATTCGCCAATTTCATCAAGGAAAAGCGTGCCGCCGTCCGCAGCTGCGAACCGTCCTTCGCGGGTCGCAATGGCATCCGTAAACGCACCTTTGACATGTCCAAAGAGTTCGCTCTCTAACAAATTATCAACCAAGCCAGCACAATTGACGCGGATGAAGGGTTGTTTTGCCCGCTCGCTATTGTCGTGGATTGCGTGGGCAATCGGTTCTTTGCCGGTGCCGCTTTCGCCTTGAATCAGGACCGTCGTTTTCATAGGGGCGACGAGTTGAATTAACTCGAAAATCTCCCGCATTTTCCGATTTTTTCCGATGAGATTCCCAAACGAATGGCGTTCCTTGAGTTGGGCATTGAGTGCCTTTACCTCTGAGAGGTCCCGGGCGAACCCTTGGATGAATCCCCGATCGTCATGCACAATTCGGATTGCGCGAATTTCCACTGGCAAGCGATTCTTGTTTTTACGGAACAGTTCGGTTTGGAAGGTAATCGGATTCTGTTGATCGAGGCTTTTGAGGGTTTCGCGGGTGTTTTGAAATTCATCGGGATGCATTAGGTCACGCAGCGACAGATTGACGAGTTCTTGGTGTGTGTAACCGAGCCAGGCACAGAAATTTTCGTTTACGGTAACAAACGCTTCTGTGAGTGATGGAACTATGAAGATTGCGTCATTGGACATCTCAAAAAGTGTGCGATACCGTTTATTGCTTTCGGCGAGTTTGTCTGTCCAACTCCCTTTTTCAATCAGAATCGAGAGTTGTCCGGCAATAGGTTTGAGCCGCCCAATATGTGCCTCGGAGAATGCTCGGGGTTTTTCACTGGTGAAAAAGACGACCCCAATGGGTTTACCCTGCACCTTGAGCGGAAGGGTCAGGTTTGAGCGCATCCCCTCTTGGACCATTAATCGTGTCCAGTGCGCCGGTCTCCTTGCAAGAATTTCCCTAAAATCGTCAATAATTCGTGCTTCACCTGAATTGAGGATAGGTTCAAGGCTTGACCCCTCGATTTTTGCTGAAAACCCGTTGTCCAGCAAAATTTTTTTGTTCGATTTCGTTTTGCACTGCACTAAATCGCCGGAGGATTCGTCAATGAGTGCGATGCCTAACCGGTTATGTGGCACTATATTCTGAAGTCCAGCGTAGATGTTCTCAAATACTTCATCGAGTGTCTTTCCGATCTGAATCTGCTCAAGGATTCCATAGACCTGATCGGTATTAATCCACTTCACTATTTCCCCCCCACGCGTGCACAAGATTTGTTCCCTATAGGTTACAGATTATCACATAGTGCAGCGGATGTCAAGAATTTTGTTTCATAAATGAAATTTGTTTCATTTGTGAAATAACTTTTATTTACGAGGCTTCTCAGCAATTAATTCAGGTTTTGTTTCAGATTTGAAACATATCGGCAAAATCTGAAATTTCATTTTAGCCCGTAAAACGCTGATATATCTCAATTGGACAGGTGCTGAACATTTGGCACGAAATTTGCAATACTATGCTTTAATACGACAAGAGAACGGTAACTATCCTAACAGGAGGAAATTACGATGGTAAATAGAAAGAGGATTCAGAAAGCGCAGGACAGGATGAAGCAGCAAGGGATTGATGCCTATCTTATTCTGACGCACGATGATTATATCTACTTTTTCGGAGAGGATCGGTATCAA
Organism: Candidatus Poribacteria bacterium; assembly: GCA_028820845.1. Classification (NCBI taxonomy): domain Bacteria; phylum Candidatus Poribacteria; species Candidatus Poribacteria bacterium. The sequence goes on along the minus strand of JAPPII010000074.1, from coordinate 95,375 downwards.
CCGCGCGCTATTATCCCCGCACACGGGGTGCCAATTGTTGTCACTTTTGCTGGAGAAGAGGAAGAGGTTAAAGAATCATTGGGTGTCGAAGATGTCCGGATTTTCGGCTCTGTCGGTCAACAGATTAAGGACGTTGTTCAGGTGATGCGTGGTATGATAGGAGATAAGGAGAAACTCAAAATTGGTGTCCAGATGTGGTTCGGCACCCCTGCCTTCCTATTGAACATGTTCCAAAGAGCGAATCCGATTGTTGATGTCATGGATATCGCCCCGGTTATGGATGCCCTCCGTATGGTGAAAGATAACACCGAGATAGCACTCATGCAGCGTGCTGCAGAAATTGCTGGCATCGGCATGGAGACGGCAGTCAAAACGCTTAGACCGGGTATAACGGAAAATGAGGTCGCAGCGGAAGTTGAGTACGCTATGCGGAAAGCCGGTGGACATGGTGTTGCAACGCCTGTGTTTGTGAATTCGGGAGTCCGTTCGGGATGGCTACACGGCACTGCTTCTGACAAAGTTATTGAGGCGGGGGACCTGGTCGTTCTGGATTTGGTGCCGCGTTATAAAGGGTATTGTGCAAACCTCTGCCGGACATTTGCGATTGGGACACCAACAGCGAAACAGATGGATATGTTCGAGACTTATAAAAGTGCCCAAGCCGCAGGGATCGCAGCGTTGAGACCAGGGAGGAAGATGCGAGATATTGACGCAGCGGCAAAGAAAGTTTACACTGAAAACGGCTATGGTGAATTCTACGTCGCGGGGATCAGTCATAGCATCGGACTTAGTTTTGAGGAGACCCCGGCACCAACAATCCATCCCGGTGATTCTGGTATCCAGATTTCTGACGGAATGACGGTGACCGTCGGACATTCCGTACTTTCTGTTCAGGGAACGGGAGGCGTTCGGTTGGAGGATACTTGCCATATTTCGGGGAGCATCGCGAAGCCGTTGACAGCTTTCCCTGCCGAATTAAAATTGCCACAACCACTATAACTCTCAATTTTTCAGGAGGATTAAGAAATGAGCCGTTATCTTGAACATGCGAACATGAGCGTGAACGACCTTGAAAAAGCGATCGATTTTCTAACAACCGCCTTTCCAGATTTTCGAGTCAGGGGCGGTGGTGATAATGCAAACGGGACGAAATGGTGTCATCTTGGGACTGACGATTTTTACATTGCATTGTCAGACCGCAAGCATCCGTTCACAGGAGACCGGAAAGGGACTTATGTGAACCATCTCGGTTTTGCTGTTGATGACGCTGAAGGTATCAGGGAACGTATGCTGGCTGCCGGATATAAAGAAGGTTATAAAGTCGAACCACATCCCTACCGAAAGCGAATCTATTTCATGGATGCGGATGGTTTTGAATGGGAGTTCGTTGAATACTTCACGGATGATCCAGCGAAACGGAACGATTATTCACAATAAAAATAACTTTCGTTCGGGACGCAATACTTATTAAAACTTGTAGGGTTAAGGCGTGGTGCTTGCCCTACAAGTTTTTTGCAGCACGGCAGCACCGAACACGGCAAAGCCGAAGAAAGTAAAGGGCATCTGCCAGAGAAGAAAACTCATGTGTATGTGGATATATGAGTGCGCCTTGAAGATGACATACCACGATAAAGGTGCCAGAATCGAAAACCACGTCGTCCAGATTAAAGCGATGAAATGTTGTTGCCGCTCTTCAGTGCTACGCCGAAACAGCAGCGCAGACATCGCTATAAACAGAACTATCAGGTAGACATAGCGGATTTTGAATAGGAAATTAGAGACAAAGGAATTAGTAACAGATAGATAGTTGTTGAGATCAAAGAAGATACCGTTCATGTAGGTAATGACCACGCCTATTGTACCGGCTTCCAGACTGGCAGCATATACAGCCGGATAGTCTCCCGTCTCTCCATACGTGCGCTTCCCAAAAGACCAGATCACATGCGCCACGCCATCCATGAACCCATCCTTGACAGCACCTATTTGGACACATAACATGATGAGACTGACAAAAATTGCGACCCCTGATCCCAGTCCGGCTGCAAGGACCGATTTCACACACTGTTGTTTGCTCCACTTGTCAAGGACAACATAATAGACGAACGGCACCATCATCATTAACAGCGTGGTTGTAATGTACTCATAGCCGTTGATGAAACACTTAATAGAAACGGTGATGAAGATTAGGATTCCAAGTCTGATGCCCTGAAGGTTCGCTGGAACTCTGTGGTGTTTAAGGAAGTACAAGACAGCAATCATAGGCAGATAGAACGCCCATAGACTCCACCAAAGATTCTTCCCAAAGACTGTCAACCATTGCGAGAGCACCACCGAACATAAGACGAAGATCGCGACCCAGCCGCCAAACGCCTCATAAAACCAGTTTACAATTAAGGTCAATGCGATTGCCGAGAGTAGAGCCGTCAATACATAGAACAACCAGAGTTTGATTTGGGGTGAGAGGGGGATGAGTCCATCGAGTAGACTGAAAATTATGCCTTGTCCACCGGGTTGGGACATGTACGGCGAGAATTTATCAAAGGATCCGCTGTTAAGATAGGCTGCATATTGATTGTCAATCTGATTTTCAGATATCCAGTCCTGCTGAATATTCGTCGCAATTCCTGCCCCCGTCAGTCCGCCTGCCGAGAAGAGGCCGTCTTGGCGGGATTTGACCATTCTTCCGACAATAAGGCTTTCGGTGTCCCGTTGATGCGTGTCAAACCATTCCTGTTCGGCGACATGCCATACGTTAAAGAGAAACCCAAGAAATAGGAGTCCGATGGATAGTACCCATAAGGCTCTCTTCTTCGCGAGTTCTGATTGACTGAGATGTTTAAGTTGCAGAATAAGCATGTCGGTGTGTTCGTTGTTTCCTTAATATGCGGGTTATGTTATCACGATTCTTTGGTTTTTAGCAATCTTTTTGGTGTCGCGGTGTGTCAGGATTCGGAAATCCCTCCTACAGAAAAATCGAATGCTCCTATGTAGGTGGGGTGTAGTAGAAGCAGCCCTTGTGGTTGTCCTCTGATAAAAAACAAAAATCCACATTTTAACTGACGTATGTTATAATCTTGAGAATTACGTTATGGTTCGCTAATGTAGTGACTGCATAGAATTTTTAACGCAAAAGAGGCAGATGAGATGAATGGCAAATCACGTAAATCATAAAAATCTTGGTCAAAAAATGGGGAAAAATAGGGGAAACCTGGAATACCATCGAGCCGGTGATACGGGTAACGTGTCATCAGTACGCACCCAATATCAAACCGTATGGTCAAAAAGGGCGTTGGTCATTGGACTCGCCTTAGCAGTTTTAGAGTGTTTAATCGCGCCCTATAACGATTTTGTCATTCGGAACACATTTTTGGCAGGCGGTCATTTTCCGCTTGCCCCATTTTTTGTCTTGACCGCTTTGGCGTTGGTTGTTAATTCTGTCCTAAGGCTTCTGCATCCGAAACTCGCCCTCTCCGCCCAAGAACTCGTCGTTATCTGGTGCATCATGATTGCCGTCGCGGGTATCCCGTCATCAGGCATGATGCGAGACGCGCTATCTACTTTCGCAGCTTACAACTATTTCGCCACCCCAGAGAATGAATGGCGATCCCTTTTCTTTCAATATATCCCCGAATGGCGCGTCGTACGAGATGAAACCGCGATTGTCTCCTTCTATGAAGGCCTATCCGTCGGCGAGCGGATCCCTTGGGGGGCATGGCTGAAACCGCTCTCTGTGTGGGCCTTGTATGTTCTAACCGCCTACTTTGTTATGGTTTGTCTCGCTGTGATGCTCCGAAAACAGTGGATCGAATACGAGAAATGCACGTTTCCACTCGTTCAACTGCCCGTGGAAATCTCTGTCCACCAATCAGGGGTGGTCAATTCATTTTTTAAAAACAGAAAGATGTGGGTCGGGTTCGCGATACCGGCGTTTGTTCACACGTTGAACGGACTTCATGCGTATTTTCCGACGCTACCCAATATCCCCATCCGATATTGGCTCGACCCGTTCCTCGTCGGTAGACCCCTCAACGCCTTGAGACCTTTTCAGATTGTGATATTGATGTCCATGGTAGGATTCAGCTACTTGCTCACACTTGAGGTCGCCTTTAGTCTCTGGTTTTTCTTTTTGTTTTTCAAACTACAATGTCTCATCGGCAGTATGCTCGGTTTCTTCATAACGAAGGGTCCGGGTGTAAAATGGACAGCGTATTCGTTCAGTGCAGCACAGGAAGCGGGTGCGTGTCTGACGCTTGGGGCTTGGGCACTCTTCAAAGCCAGAACACACATCAAGCAACTCTTTCTAAGCGGCTTCGGACGCGGATCCCACCAATCTGACGCTCAGAACGAACCGATGTCCGCCGGGTTGACAGTTTTTGGGTTGCTCGGAGGTTTATCCGTCTTGATATACCTAAGCGTCCTGATGGGAATGTCGCTCGGATTTGCGGTGCTCTTTGTAATCTTTTCAATTGGCGTGTTCGTTGCTTTGACATGGCAGATTATCAACGGCGGTATCCCTTTTATCAATCCTTCATTTTCACCGCAAAGTTTCTTCCTGACAACACTTGGGACGGCACATATCACTCCCTCAACGACAACGTGGCTGTTCATGCAACCGACCGGCTTAACCTCACACCTGAGAGAATTTATGATGCCGAATGTGATGAACGGGCTAAAGGCAGCGGACACCGTTAGAACCAACCGGCGGCGACTCCTCATGGCGATGGGTGTGGCGATGGTGCTCGGACTGTTTGTCTCATATTATTCCGTGCTGAAAGTCAGCTACCAACACGGCGCACTATTCGTGCATACAGGCGGTAGCGGCGGGGCGCGCTGGTTGAGTGCTGTCCTTACGAGCCCTACGGAGGGAACCGACTGGGCGAATACCGGTTGGACGCTTTTCGGGAGCACGTTTACAATCGGATTGATGTGGATACGAAAAGTTTTTGTCTGGTGGCCGATTCATCCGATTGGGTATACGATGCTCAGCTCATGGGCATCGTTTAAGCTATGGTTCTCTATCATGCTCGGTTATTTTCTCAAATATGGTGTTGTGAAATATGGGGGCCTCAGGGCGTATAGGGAAGCACGTCCGCTGTTTCTTGGATTGATCCTCGGTGAGATGACGTGTGCCGGGCTCTGGTCAATCGTTGGGATGATAACCGGCGTTCAAACCGGCTATCGCATCTTGTTGGATTGAAATAAAAAAAGAAAGGTAAACTATGCGTACGTATGACGATTTTTTAATGGAGTCGTATCAATTTAGGGAAAAGATGGTCGCCGATAAATTTCGCCCGAAATATCACTTCTTACCACCTTATGGCCGTTGGAATGACATCAACGGTGCGATCTTCTTCAACGGTAGGTATCATATTGGCTACCTCCAAAAGATAAGAAACGGGCCCGATGAGAGAGACTTTTCGAGTTGGCAACACATTTCGAGTCGAGATCTACTACATTGGACCTATCACACAGCATATCTTGATGAACCGCTTGAAGGGAAAAAGGGCGATTATTTCAACAGCGGCGACATTATGGAAGGAATGGAAATTCCGACGATCATTACCAATATGCCGAGAAGGGGAATCTGTATCTACCAATGTCACGATGCCAATCTCTCACACTGGACCCCGTTGGCAGAAAACCCAGTAATTCCAATCGATACCGACGAATTCCCCGAATGCGTGATTTTCGATCCGAGTGGCTGGAAAGAAGGGGATATCTATTACGCCTTAATCGGCAATAAAAACCATCGCCCCGGGTATGAAGGCGATTCGACGAGCCTGTTTAAGTCGGAAGATCTCAAGCAATGGAACTACGTTGGCCCCTTCTATAAATCCTCGCGTAGATGGACAGCAGCGGTTGAAGATTGCGCATGCTCCGACTTCTTCCGCTTTGGGGAGAAATACATGCTCCTGATGCACACACACTTTCCGTTCAATAAGTGCCAATATTATATTGGACACTATGAAAACGAGACCTTCTACCCAGAAGCTAACGGACAACTCAGCCATCTCGGCAGTATGCTCGCGGGTCCCGAAACCCTGATTGACGATAAAGGGAGACGCATCTTTTGGGGGTGGATCGCCGATGCCCACGATGCAGATAGACACGGTTGGCAGAGCATCATGACGCTTCCTTGGCATCTAAAGCCGACTTCGGACAACCACTTAAACATTGAACCGGTTCCAGAATTACAGTCCTTGAGATACAACCCATTTCAAACTGAAGATATATTTTTAGAGGCAAAGCAGGAGATCACCGTTGAAGGGCTTGCTTCGGACTGTATGGAACTGAAACTGACGATAGAGCCACGTTCTGCGCAACGCTTTGGGTTAAAATTGTTCTGTTCGCCAGATCTTGAGGAGGAAACGGTGATTCGCTACGATGTGGGACAGCAAGCCTTTGTTGTCGATTTTGAAAAAGCAAGTAACGACTGGACCCTCTCATACCGTTGTGGACGGGAAGTGTTGAAACCCGGAAGGTTCAAGCAAACAGTGCCTTATGCATTGGGAGACGACCAAGTACTTGAACTCGATATCTTTGTTGACAGGTCGGTAATTGAAATGTTCGTCAACACCGAGATGTGCATTGTTCAACGGGTTTATCCGACGCGCCCCGACAGCAAACAGGTGAGATTGTTTTGCGAAGATGGGCGAATTGCGGTCAGAAATATCGTTAAATGGGAGATGGACGCAACCAACCCTTGGTGAGATGTTGAATTTTCCTTAGTCTATTACGGCGCGAAACTCGATCGCAGCTTGATGCTCCAGCGTCCCGCTTCGTAGGTTAAGATATAAAGCGATTCGTAGGAGGCAATGACTGTACCATCGGCGCGATAGCGCGTGAATTGCGTATCAACGTGGACCTTAGACTCCGACGCATGGACAATGTTGCGTCTGTCCCAATCACTATGGTGCCAGCCTCTTGTGGTTAGGTTGTGTCTTATTCTCTCCATATCCTGCTCACCCGGTTTGTTGAGGACTCGCATATTGCCAGACGCGAGACGGTAGTGCGGAAAGTGAAACGTCTTCTCCCATGCCACTATATCAAGACGATTAAAGGCTTCCATCCACGTATCAAGCACTTCCATGATTTCGACTTCGATTGTTTCTTTCATACTTCTACCTCAAATACTAATTGGCATATTTCAGATTCAAGCACTGATGAGGTTTAGCACAGCGTAAGGCTTTCCCTCCGGCATCAGATTCTAAGTTCCACCAACATGCCCGGATCTATTGGAATGGGTGAACTTGACGACGGCAATGGAACAACGTCTCCATCTTCGCGCAGACCTTCAATATGAAACGCAATGGCTTCAGCGACCAATGTCCGCACTGTCTCTATTGTATCACCTGCCGCAATGCACCCAGGAAGATCGGGGACATAAGCACTGCAACCATTTTCTCCTTCTTCAAAAATAACAACGTATTCCATGGATTTATTCACCTCACCATCTGAGTCCAGCTTGCCTTAGAACACTGTTGAGTGTGCCCGGACGGACATCCGCACTCAATTTTCCGGCAACTGTCACGGTGCCCTTTTTTGTTGGATGTTTAAATTGTCGATGGCTACCTCGCGTCCGGACGAGATACCAACCATCGTCTTGAATCAGTTTTATGAGCAATCGAACCTTCATAGTAGGCTTTTGTCGGTTTTAAGTTCACTAATTGGAAGAAAATGACGGGTCCAGCTCCTTGTGCCATAATCATCCATCATATGCCTTCTGGCTAAAAGCCGCTGAGACTTTTCCTTCCTCGCTTTCGGATTTTTCAGCATGGAACGAGCATATAACGCGACCTTCATGAATTATCAGTAGTTTACCGTTATTGTCAAACTTTATACCTGCTTTGAACGCGCCTGTTTGGTACACTGTCGCTATAACGTCATACCCTAATGAATTTATATCTTTGAGACTAATATTTTGCTCTTCCATTGATTAATTTCCTTCCTTACTGCAAGGGGCAAAAATAGCGTGCGATGCCCATTAGGAGTGTAACCTAACCAATTAGGAGAATTATACCACAGATTCCCTATAAAATCAATCGGATATTTTCTGAGAAAAATTGTCGCTTTCTTTCTCGAAATCGGGTATACTTCTACAAGGTGCTACCAGAGAATCGTCCATTGCGCGACTTTGCAGCGAACGGAGTATCCTATCTATGAATATCGTTTTTCTATTCTCAGACGAACACGCCGGTAGTATCATGGGAAACAGCGGACATCCCGTTGTCCAGACCCCGCATCTCGACCGCCTCGCTGAACAGAGTTACACATTCGATAACGCTTATTGCAATTATCCAATCTGTACACCCTCACGCTTGTCCATGCTTACAGGACGCTACCCACATCAGATTGAAGCCTGGGATTTGGGTGCAATCGCCGATCGACAGTACCAGACGTGGGGAGATTATTTGGCGAGGGCAGATTATGAGACCGTGCTATGTGGACGGACGCATTTCAACGGAACAGATCGGTTGCTCGGTTTCTCCCATCGCTTGCTGGATGACCTACATCGATGGCGGCACACAACCGGTCGTCCACCACGGCGCACGCCGGATGCCCGTCGAGGCTCTAACTCACACGTCGCCGAATGTGGACCGGGAGATCACGAACACACGAGATACGACAGAAACGTCACAGACTTAGCAGTGGATTTCCTTCAAGAAAAAGCTGCATCTCCTGACAATAACCCTTTCCTACTTTACTGCGGGTTCATGCACCCACACTTTCCATTGATTGCACCACCGGAATTCTACGCACTATACGACCCAGACACACTGGAATTACCTGAGACATGGAACGAAGCACTTGAATCCCAACACCCCATCATCCGACACCACCGTTGGTCGTGGCGGAACGACATCCCACCCCCTGAAGCCGTTGTCCGTTGCGCGTTAGCCTCCTACTATGCCCTTGTCTCGTGTCTCGATGCGCACATCGGACGGATACTTGAGGCGATTGATACGTCGCCACTACGCGAAAATACACTCGTCCTCTATACGAGTGACCATGGCGAGATGGCAGGGCACCACGGCATCTGGCAGAAGCAGTGTTTCTACGAACCTGCAGTGAGGGTGCCATTAATGGTGCGCCTACCTTCAGGTGAGAACGGTCGTGTGGCACAAAACGTCTCTCTGGTAGATGTTTTGCCCACCCTGTTGGAAGTCGCCGGTCTGGAAACACCGTCTGATTTACCGGGGGATAGCCTGCTGCGGATAGCCCGAAACCAACCAAACGAAACGACGCGCACTGTCTTTTCTGAATACCATCACATGGGTATGCTTAACGCAGGTTTTATGCTCAAGCGCGGGAATTACAAATTGTGTCACTACGTCGGGAGCGAACCGCAGCTGTTTAACATAGACACTGACCCACGGGAGAACAACAATTTAGCAGCAAAACCTGAATATGCAGCAAGACGTAGCGAACTGGAAACCGCCTTGCGCGCGATTCTCGATCCAGAACGAGAAGATGCACGCGCAAAAGAAAACCAAAGGGTGCGTAGATTGAATAGTAGGAACAGTTAAACAATATCAGAAATTGAACCCTCTCCAGACTAAAGTCTGGAGATTCCTTTTGTTCCTCGTGGGAATATTCTCCGCTCAGGCGGAGCAACGTCGGCATTCTAAGCGAATACCAACGGGCGATGCCATAGTCGCCGCTACTGGGGTGCCGAAACACCCAAGATACTTTTGTCTTATATTAGTCGCACCAACGCCATCGCGATGATGTTCAAATCCACATTTGCACTTGTAAGAACGCTTTTGTGGTTTGTTCCTCTTGCCGCAATTCAAGCAAGTCTGCGAAGTATACGCCTCATTAATTAATTCCACCTTGATACCTAAAGCCTTTGCTTTGTAGGTAATCATTTGCGTAATTTTGCCAAAAGCCCACTGATGCAACTTTTGACGTTCTTTTTTCCTCGCCTTGATATTATTGCGTATACCCGTCAAATCACCAAGAACAATCGTACCAATACCCCGTGACTCACACAACTTCACAAACTTTGTAGTGTGTTTATGCAAGCCGTCCATGATTTGATTGTCAATTGTTCTGATGTGTTTCCATTTGTGTTTTACTAAGTGCCACCAGCGGTTGCTATGACGCTCACACCTATCTATCTTCTTGTCCATAGACGCAATCACCTTATTCCTCAACCGGTATAAACTTCTAATATACCGTCCATTAAAGATTTCAGTAACCATGCCATCATGACTTACCATAGGGTGTATTTCGCCAATGTCAACGCCAACAATACCCTTCGCTTCTGTTTTTACAGCTTTATCAGTTTTGTAAACAAAATGCAATTCATACTGACCCCTATTATACACAAGATTGATGATAGCAGGAATATTCTTTATATCAAACCGCTTTGGCAAATCCACCACCAAAGGCTTACCACGCCTGCCATTAGATAGAACAACCTGCTTACCAAACAAACCCTCTTTGAAACGTATCGCTGACTTCTTCCAAGTGGTTGTTTGAAAACGTTTCTTTTTATACGGAGGCCTCGCAGTCTTATCACCATTACGACGCAATACACGAAAACCTTGCCAATTCTTGAAATACCGCGAACGCACCTCCTGAATACTCTGTGAATGCAAAGGCTGTGACTTTGTTAATCTTTTATCCATAATTCACATTCCTTAATATTCGGAAAATAACCCCAAGAACCATGAGCATAACACCACATCTCCTGAAGCTTGAGACATTCACCCCAAACCGACGCAGAAGCAGAATTCAATACATCCAACTGCTCCGAATATGGTATCTTGATCTTGAAAGTTCGCATTTTTTACCAATACCTCACATAGATTTACTTATATTATATCACATATAAATTCTGAATTCAAGTAATTCAAGTAAAAAGCACTGCTAAGATAGCAGTCGCTACATTGGCAGTGCTTTACTCAAAAATATTCGCAATAAGTAGTTTCGGACTTGGTTAAATTAATTTTCACAACAATTTGTGTGAAAATTGTAACGGATTCTTATTTACCTCTAAAACTTTCTACATAGGCTCGTAAGTCCGGGTGATAAGTCAACTCACTCATATCATATAGATATTTTGCTTTGTAGCGTGTGAAGTACGGATTACTCATATAACTTTCTAATTCCGCTGTCAACGCCTTAACTTCATCTTCAGAGAACCCTAAATCGGACATTTCATGTGAGCGAATTTTGTAATAGAGTTCAGCCATTTTGAGCTGAGACGGTAACATTCCTCTAACTGTCCGACCATAAAACGCATAAGAATAATTACCTTCCATTTTGTCTATAACCTGTGTTCGCAAGGGTTCTGTCATATAATAGAGGTCTTGAATTTGTAAATTGATACGTTCAAATTCTTTAGAGGTGTCACTGGACATATCAGTTGTAGTTTGCTCGGTTTGCTTACTCTCCAATATATCTACGCGATCTTCCAGCGTCTGAATTTGATCCTCTAACGCTTTTATATATGCGGAATTGTCGGGCTGTTGGCAACCGATTAGACTAACCATAAGAACTATTGTTAAAAAAAGACTTTTGTAAAACATAATTTACCTTTCCTTTTAAACGCGAAAGCGCGTGAAGATTAGGATAATCTCCACGTGCCAGTTATTGCACGGTTGATAATGAAGTAAACGGACATCCAACATACGTAAAACACACCAAAGATGACCAAGCGTATAACGGCAAGCATGTAAACAGGAAGTGATGGTCTTTGCGTGCCAACGTATTCAGCCTAAACCAATAGCACGTCTTTTGCAAGGTGGTGCGTATCAAAAAGTGCCCTACAGATAAACAGGAGGATATTTCCTAAAAGTCGCCAGTAGTTCATAATTTCCCTTCATTCTTATTCTACTTGCACTGTTGATACCTTGACGTGCTAAGAATTTATTATGCCCGCCTTTAATACTTTGTCTAAAGCTATTCTCTCCTGTAGCACACTATGCGCTTCGGAAAAGTCAAAATCAATATCCGAGCATTCCATAAGCGTGATAAGCACAAGGAATGTGTCTGTAATGTAAAAATATGGTACCTCCGTTTCAAAGTTTTCTTCCAATATCCAATAGCGAAAAAGCGTGTAAGAGTTGTGATAGTTTTCAACAAAGTCCTCTACTGTGCCAAAACTTTCTGGATCGATCTGTTTCTTATGTGCCATTAATCTGTTAAAATGCGTTTCTATGCGCTCCTGATGATCTTCGAGCATCCCATACAACTTTTTGAGGTTGTGTCCATCGCTCCCTTTTGGAAACTTGTTGCCATCATTTTGTATCTGATGCTTTAGCAAGTATTCTATAAATTGTAACAGCAGAATAACGCACGCCCATTTATTAGCAACTGTGCCTTTAACATATTGGCACAAAAGCCCTAAATTGCCTTGTATCACGTTATGCAAGGCTTCTTTTGATAATAGATTCACATTATCTTTCGCTGTTGTTTCTAACATAGCATTCTCCTATTTATTCTTTTCGCATTCAGTAGATTCGGAATTAGTTAAATCGGATTTCACACAGTAAGGCAAAGATTTTTTTCTCTATGGACTTTAGTATCCAACCGTATCATGAGAAAAATAGATATGCCACACCGCGTGCAATGGCAATTACACAAGCCACTGCGAATATACATAACAAGACACACCATACGCCGCGTCGGAAAGTGGCGGACGTAATCAGTTTTTTTAAAAACGACTTGTGCTAATTAGATTTTTCGAGATTTCAGTTTATGCGAGGACGAGGTCTTTGAGTTGCATCAAAGGGCGTCCGAAACACTTATTGAGGAAAACACCAATCAGACAGGCACCGATCTTATGGAAACCCATGCGGGTTTGAAGTCCCAATGCGTTCGCGCACGCACGCGAGAAACCCCGAACTGCTCTGTGAGTTGACTCATCGTCGTCTCAATGCGTCTCCGCATTTTGACGTGGCATTTGCTAAAGTCTTCTGGATACTGCTGCTTCTGATTCCGGCGCAGCGTCGCCAGCAAACAGGTATTTTCAGTTTCAAGCAACTCTTGCTGAAGTGCCTTAGAGACATAACCTTTATCCCCGAGAACGATGGGGTACCCACGGTTTTCAGCCATCACGCGCAGGACTTCTCGGTCGTCTATATGTGCAGAAGCGATGGCGAAGTCAACAGGCACGCCGTCCCGGGTGGTTATCAGATGTCCCCGAAATCCAAAGAACGTTCCGAGACTTTTCGTGGCAGCATGTCCATAAGTGGCAAGTGTTCCCGAACCGTCTGCCCACTTCAGGTCGGACTTTGACGCTGTGGCACGTTTCACATCGCAGATGGGCATCGGAAAAGAATCCACGATAAAGACATCCGACTTGGGTAAGACCTGCGTCAAAGTCCGACGGATGACTTCAGAGGCACCCCAGAGATTGCGTCTCCCCCTATTGAAACGCGAGCGTTCAGGTAAACACGGGAAAACCGTGCGGAGTTGAGATTTCAAACGTCGATACCCCGAACTTTCACGCGCTGCTCCGATGGATTCCAAGAGCCACCCGATGGCGAGGATGTCGCTGTCGGGGCAGTCGGGGTTGCGACCGGGTCTATGATCCTCGGCATCTCGAAAATGCGTCTCATAAAGGAGTTTCATGACCTGCCGCACCACGCCTGCGACGGCTATGAGCGTGCAGGGCACATTTTTCAGTTGCAACGCATAGGCTTCTAAAGTAGACTGTAACTCCATCCTTATGTTTCCTTTTCTTAGCTGAACTTATAGGATAACATAAGCATGGACCTATTCAACCTTAATTCTATTTAGCACAAGTCGTTTTAAAAACAAGTATAACAGAAACCCAGTCGCAAGCGGAATGACCACATAGACAAGGGCGAACAGTATTATGCAAACAATAAGAACAAAGAACGCGAAACTCCAAAAACCCCACCCGTCATCTTTATAGCGTTTATAGCCGTTGCCCCTTATAGCCTCTACGATGCCTCTGTAGATAAAGTATTTACCCCACATATCAACTCCAAGCCTTTACAATAGCACCATTACGCAAGAAAATACTCCGAAAAGCATAGATAACTCCTTTTGCTACTCATTATTATCTCCGTTCAACCGATTATACTCGGTTTCTGTCAGTTTCCAGCCAGTTGCTCTGCCACCTTCCCTACGGTGCATAAGCCGTCCCGCTGATTCCATTTTGGGTAAAATAACACCGACTATCCAATCTGCTGTGTCCCAATCTTTATAGCCAAGCATTCTGTTCAAATCAACAGCACGTGTCCATTCAGGATAGGATCCAAATAAGATTGTCGCAATAGCTTCTTCTATATGAACAATACCAATATGTGCCAGTGTTTTGACTGTCATATCAATTCCTTTCTTTCGCAAAAAAAAGGTGCGGGCAACTATAACCCACACCTTCTACTTTCAAATAGGACGATGCAGTTTGCCTTCGCCATTTCTAACGAAACCAAAGACAGATGCAATCATATCAACGTCGTCCTTGACATTAGAAAGGTCATCAGCAAGCGCTTTTGTAGTGTCTTTCATAAATTCTTCCAGACTCTCTACCCTCTCGTCTATCTTTTCAGATAACAACTGATAGAGTATTTTAGAGTCTGGTGACTGTAAATCCTCAAGAGTCGGATTTTCCATATAGTTCACCTCCAAACTTGTAATACACCTGACATCTATCAAAGTTATAGTCGGTCTACTAAAAGCGTTGCCTAAGAGCGTGTCATGTTATGAAAATGCGCTTTATTTTCAAAAAGTTGCTTGATTTTTAGCACATGAGATGCCATCCTAAGAGTTAACTCAACTTTTCAGGAGGACATCTCATGCGACACCATATTATCAGAGCAGCGGGGTTTTTTCAATCCGCTTTCTACGCAACCGCTCCGAAGATGACATCCGAACTCGCTGAAACCTTGCTGCTCCTTTCAACGGGACATCTCTTTGGACTTTACAATCCGAATCAAGTCGCAGATGCTCTCAGCATCTCGAAAAATAAACGCTATCGAGACCTGAAAGAGATGAGTCTTTATCAGTGGAAGTCTCTGTTAGTCGGTGTCGCCTCTACAATCGCTATTGAAGCGATCCGTCAGACTGAATCAAAGTCAGCATCGACACAATCTCGACGCTGTATCACGATAAGTGTTGATGACACCAACGACCCGCGATATGCTAAGACGCTCTCTTATGGCTATAAATGGTGGTCAACACAGCAGAAGCAGGCTATCAAAGGTCGAAATATATTGGCAATCACTCTCAAGATAGGTGATGTCATTCTCCCGTTAAACATCCGTATCGTCTCTAAACAAGGCAGAGGGAACACCGATAAACCGACGTGCTTTCGGACGATGATCCAAGAAGTTCTTGAAGTCTTCGATGCACAAGGCATTGATTTGAGAAAGTATCCAATCACCTTTGATTCTTGGTATGGCAGTAAAACTCTCATTGAAACGTTGTTAGATTTAGGATTTACTCGCATCCTTGTTCATGGTAAAAGCAACTACGTTATGGAGATTGACGCTAAAACTGCCAAACTTTCAGCACATAAGAAGACCGTGAAGTTGCTGACCCAGCAATGGGGGTGTGATAAACCCGTGCGGCGTTTTCGAGCAAAAAGTCCGACTTTTCGGCAACTCGTGCTCCTCTGCTTTTCAGCCAACGCTAAGACGCAAACAATGCTGGTCTTTGGGAGACCTTTACGCGCCGCAGAGACCCTGCATATTTGGGCCCAACACCATGGCATTGAACAGTTTTGGCGACATCTGAAGACCGATCTCCGACTTTCGGCAATGAGTTTGCATCACCGAAATGGTGCCTATGGCACATTGGGCATAAAGGTTCTCAGTTATCTCATGATACAGCAAGTCAGTCGCTCAACACGACTCACTTTTCATCACATAAAACTTCAACTTTCCGGAGATAGGCAGCTCTTGTCTGTCATCGCCGCGCATTTTCATGAACCCTACCCACAAGAACACATATAACTATTGAAACAAACAATCTTTTGAGAAATACCAGTTTAACTACGCCATCCGCAGAGGCTACATCTCTGGCTTGAAAGCCAGAGTTTTGCCTCTAAAGAATTTGATAAATTTTAGGGTTTCAAGAAAATCTGTTTGTTTGCTTCCATACTTCCACGCTTCCAATCCGGCAGCAGATCAAAACTGAAGTTTTAATGCTGAAAATCACTTTGCGTTCTACAGGACCCGTCCTTTGGGAGGTTGTGAGTTGGGATACCACCGAGAATTAGCGGGTGGTGATGGTTCGGGAGGCTGCAGAGAAGCAAACTCAGCCAACTTCGGTCGGATTTCGTCTTCCCAAATCCCTTCGACATCATCAAACGTCAACGGTGTTCGATTCGACACCTCCGCTTCATAAGCAGACAGCAACTCCTTCGTCTTTTCACCAAAATGCGCCACAATATCTGCGACCATCTGTTCTCCAACGCGACGGCTCGAGGACTCGTTGAAAGACCCCATTGCAAAATGAGGGGCGCGTGTATCATCCGTCGGCATCCGCGACATATCCACACAATCGGGAGCGACTGCCCAAAGCACAGAGGTTTCGCCGCGTCCGGCGTGTCCACCCAATCCTTTACCATCCTCGAAACGCTCAATATCCGCGCCTATGCTCATCGTCGAATACATCCGAACACCGACATGTGCCTGCATAATGTCAATCACTATTGGTACGTCTAACCGATGCGGACCCGAATGCCCCGAAAACAGAATCGCACCTTGGAACCCCAATGCATCCACCGCTCGAATGTGATAGCAAATATTCTTCAAAAACATCCACGGTGGTATCGCTGTTAGCCAGGGTCGTTCTTGATTAACTTGATTGTGTCCCCATGAACCGTAGCCACCAATCTCATGGCAGTGCCAATAAAATGGGGGTGCCACAATTCCACCGTGTGCTTCCGCCGCCTGACAGGAGCATTCGTGTGCCCGAATCGCATCCATTCCGACTGCATTGTGCCAACCGTGCGGTTCGCACAACCCATAAGGTAGATACACCATTGGACACGCCGCTAATGCCGCTTCTAACTCATCAGGAAACATCCGTTCCCATCGCACTTCATTATGTCTCATACAATACTCCTTTCCAAGAACAGAAAAATACCTCTTATAGATGCCTTATTTCAACCCTTTAGGTGCCAATTCCCCGATGGAACTTTCCAGAAGATTAGATGCTTCCGTGGGTATATGCTGAGCCGTTGGTGGAAGTGGCGTATCAAAAAAGTAGTCGGGATCAGTTTTTTGCCGCCGCCAAGTTTCGCGCATTTCTCGCCAAGCTCCGAAAAGCGTGCGCAGTTCGGGCATATCTTCGGCAAGCAGATGATGCAATTTTTTCAAATTGTAGCAGGGCACACCTGCAAACATGTGATGCTCAATGTGCCAATTCATACGCCAATACAAAAACTCTGCCAACGGATTGAGCTTGATTGACCGTGTGGATTTGCGGAAGTCAGGATCATTTTCCTTTAAACCACAATGTTGGGTCAGAGAAACGACATAGGATCCCCAGTTTGCAATGAATGCGCTGGCAGTGATGATAAGCGGAAAAACCCAATAGCCAGTAGTGAGTGAAACGACAAACAGCGTGCCGTGAAAAAGGAGTAGAACCCGAGACCACCCCATCGATTTTTTATGCTCTTCGGGTTGGTCAGTATGTAAGGATGCCAACCACTCTTGACTCGGAACCTCTGGCGGTCCCTCTTTACCAAACGCACTGCGGATGGTACAGATAACCGCAGCAATCAACCCGCCTTTGCTAAAGGTGCGACCGGGTTGCGTGAGCAAATTTATGGTGAATAGTTGGAGGACGAACAAGGAACCTAACTTGGGTTCAAGCGGGAGAAGATTTTCGCGATCGCCTTCGGGGTACAAGGTGTAGCGATGATGATAGGTATGGCTACTGGCGTAGTCAAAATGATCCCACCAACTTATGAGGCTCAGTAGGGAAAGGAAAAATTTGTTCAGCCATTTGGTACGAAACACAGTGCCGTGTCCCAATTCGTGGTTGGCTGTCCCTTTGAAAAAACTGGCGACCGTACCATGCACAAACAAGGCAATGAAAAAACCGAGCCATATCGTTTGTGACCAAAAGAAGTAAACCAAACTACCCGTCAATAACCAGAGGGCAAGATGCCCACCAGCCTGAAACCAGCCTTGCGAGTCGCTCCGTTTTGATAAATTCCGTAAGGTTGTGTGGTCTATTTTACTCCGGTACCATTTGACACGCAGCGTTTTTCGCACTTCAGCAAGAGGTTGATAAGTCATTTGAATACCCTTTTATCTCTAACGTTTGTTGACCCGTATGTAAGGCATCACACACGGGTACTAATTTGACATCTGCATTGGAAAATGGCGCATCCATGCCACACAACAGCACAAAATGGATCTTGCCATTAAAACGTAAGTTCCAGAAAAATATGGTAAAAAGAGAACCGCTTTGGTATAATTGCGGGAACTCACATTTCAGAAAAATAGCCTCTACGGATATTGTATCACTTCTCTGCGAAATTGACGATTTTTTTCTGCGTTTGAAAATATCAGGCATAACGAAGACTAAAGTAGACTTCAGATGAACCTAATGGAGGTGAATCAAATGATGCGTCTAACAGTCATAATTTTCGGTATCCTGTGCTGCCTTGCCATATCCTTGAGATACAGCAACGCTGAAATCGATCCAACAACTGCCGTTGGCGTATGGCTCTTTAACGAGACCGATGGTGACACGGCATCCGATTCCTCTGGAAACGGCAATGATGGCACACTGGAGGGTGACCCGAATTGGGTCCCCGGTGGCAAATTTGGCAACGCCCTGGAATTGGATGGTGCAGGTGATTACGTCAGCGTCCCTGACCATAAAACCTTGGATACCGAACTCAGTGAGGCACTCACAATCGTCATCTGGGTTCAAGGCACTTACAGGCCGAACGACTGGCACGGGTTAGTGACAAAAGCACAAGGATGGCAAGTCGACATGTGTTACCTGTTACAACGGGCTGCTAATGGCAAATTCGAGTTCGCGCCTTTCGGGGAAGCAGGCAATACCGTCTGGACAGCATCCAACATCCTACCTGAAGATGACACATGGTATCATGTAGCTGGTGTCTATACCGGCGAAGAAGCACAGATTTACGTTGACGGCGTGCTTTCTGGCACGCGGGTCTTTTCTGCGGACATTGCCGACACGAACGCCCCTGTAGTCATTGGAACCAATTACCCAACCGGCATTCAGCCAGTAAACGGTCTTATCGACGAGGCTGCGATTTTTAGCGTCGCTTTGGAAGAAGAAGACATCAACGCCATCATGAACGACGGCTTGGAGGAGACACTCGGTATACTCGCTGTCGAACCTTCAGACAAATTGGCAGTGACCTGGGGCGACTTAAAAGTCGGTAATGATAAATGACGGATTCCGCTGGTAGAATCCGGTGCGAAACACAATCGTTTACTTATCTATGCTATCACCTACCGTTCTCGGATTTGGTCCGGGAACGGTAGGTGAGAAATAACCATTATTCCCGCTTTTCACCGGGTTTGCGATACTTCGACGAATAGCTATCGCCATCCGGATCGTACGAAACGGATACCTGTCCATCATGCACAACGAGTCGGGGTACAGTGCGGTGGCGACCATCGCGTTCGGGTCCCCGCATGACAGCGAATTGTGCCTCCGTCATATCTTCAACCATATCGCCCCACCGATCTTGTGGGTCAATCACACCGCCACCCCAATTGGAATTTTTCGACTGATACTTAATCAGGACGCCGCGTCTCGGGATTGGATTCTTCCACGCTAAGGCACCGTGTGTGCAACCGCCGTCCATAAAGAAGAGAACATCCCCGGCTTTCATAACCGGCTGCACCACCAACCCCATCGTGTCATCACACGTCCGAATCCCGCGGGGCGATGGATACTGGGTCTTGTGAGATCCCGGCACACATGCGAAACCGCCGAGTTCTGGCTCGACATCACGCAATTGCCATGTAATGGTGACGGTCTCGCAATAACTCCGTCCGTTCTTAAAATAATAACCGCGCGATGGACTCATCGGCTCATTTCCATCGTGGAGTGAGTGCCCCGATGTGCCTTGAACAGCACAGAACACCGTCGCACCCCCTGTGCGATAGCCGCTACCGCCCATCCAATTGAGGCGATGCACGACAGCCGGATGTGCAATCATCCGCCGAAACGGTTCGTTATACGGATCGGGTAGGTCTAACAAACCCGGTAGGAGCGGCCGTCCTGTCCCGGCTTGACTGATCGAACCCCGCGCCAGTTCGCTACCAACGACGATGCGATCTTGGAATTTATCCACCGCCTCATTGGCAGCTGCCAACCACTCCTCATCCATCACACCGCGAATCACGAGATACCCGTTCAGATCCCAGAAATAAAACTCTTTTTCATCAATCCCTGAAATCGGGTCGCGGGTATAAATCGATGGATGAATGACGGATGTCCCTTCCTCGACCCACGTCTCCTCACCATCTGTATTTAGCACCGGCGACGGGCTTGACCCCTTAAACCCAGGGACATACATGACCGCTTTTTGCGCAGGCGTTGCTTCGTCAGCCCATCTCGGCAAAGCCTCGGTTTCTGCGTTGGGTCCATCGGGATTCGACTGAATTGCTGCACGTCCGGCATACCAGTAAGTTAACAACTTTTTCGATCCATTTTTCCACGGTCGAACGCCTTGGAGCGTAGCGGATGCGACTAAAAACAGATCGCCTGCCTTGAGTTCGGGTTGTATCACTAACCCCATATCATCAACACCGGTCGTCAAGTCGCGCGGGGTTTCAACATTGCTCTTGTGGCTCGCCTGCACGACAACCAATCCACCGTCTTCTTCTGCAACATCATCCAGCACCCAGATCGCTCTCACACCTTGGGAACTTCGCTGACCGTTTTGTAGAAAATAGGCTTGGGACGGATTTCTCGGCTCATCGCCACCGAAGAGGGTCATCCCGACTTCGCCTTCTCGATTTCCCAGCAGTCGCGGGGCTTGATCGAGTCGAAAACCGTGTCCGACGATCTGGTTGAGATACCACACCACTTTAGGGTGTACGAGTAGGTCGCGGAACAATTCACGATGTAGACCGCCTAAGAGCATCTCACTGTCCGCAACAGCATCTAACGCCTCGTTCAGTGCTGCCACCTCTTCCTGAGTGAGAACACCCGGAACGTGTAGGTAGCCCGCCACATCAAAAGCGTAATTCTCTTCATTGCTCATGAGTTCGTTATCCATCTGTTCCTCCTGTTATTAAACCTCGCCATCCCAGTAACTGAGACTTGGATCCTTACGGTAAATCTTTCCGACGACATAAGGCAACACCTTGTTAGAATCTGGATATTCGCTTACATCGTGAGGTGTAGTGGTTCCGAGTATAAATAACACGACTGGGGCATCACTATTATTCACAAACTTATGCGCGCCGATTGTGCCGGGCGGAAACGCAATGAAATCTCCCTCCCGCACTTCCGCATCGCCGCGTGGGGTTTTCAGCGTGCAAGCTCCTTCCATCACATAGCACATCTCTTCGCCGAAATTGTGAAAATGCATCGGGAAACTCATCTTACCGGGTAGGAGACGGATCACGCGATACCCTAAATTCTTGCCACCGATGAGCGGATCAATGTCCTTGTCCTCAAAATCATAAGGATGTGGGGCATTTTTATACTGCCACTCTACTTCATCAATATGGATACGATTGATGTAGATGTCGCGGCGCGCTTGGAGGCAGTCAACGAGGTGTTGTCGGGCATCTTTAAAGATGGAGTGTCCATCGCCAACGAGAATCGTGTTAAAGCGGAGCCCCAAAATCTTACGCAATTCGAGTGCTGCCTTAGGCGGATCAGCTAATTTTTCATCGGCGAGTAGCGTCAACGCGCCCATCGGCGCGCCTACCACCAGATCGCCGAACAGAACGGTCCCCTTCTCTGGAAAGTAGAGTGCGATTTCGCCTGGGCTTTTTCCATAACCGAGATGGACAGCATGTAAGCCAGGGACAATCGCCTCTCGATCCTGCACGGTCCTTGTGGGTCTGATGCTCAGCGCGTCAGCATCCGCTTCATGCACAATCACGTCGGCACCCGTCTGCTCCCGAAGCGCAGCGGCTTCGCGTTCATGATCGGCATTCGTCAGCACAATCGACCTCACGCCACCGAGTGCTGTCAGGTGTTCCTGATCGGCATCTGACATTGCAACCGGATCTATAAGGATATTTCCGTCAGGACGCACCCACAAATGCCCGTTAAAGTCTACCTGCCGTTCTGGACTAAAGACGCTCCAACTGTATAAATCTTCAAAAATCAAACGTTTCATTACTACATGCCTCACACATTAGTTGCTATGGGACGGCTTCAGGTTTCTCCTTTGAGACGAACCCGTAAACTTCAAGTTCGTGTATGAAGGCTTTACCCAACACTGTATACGCCACAATTCCGCCACGCCTTGGATCCCACTCACCCGCTTTCTTTTTATCTTCAGTAGTCCCGCTGATGTAGATACGGATTGTATCCGTCACAACACCACTGACGCGTGCCTCAATGACTGGACTGTCGTTGTTCTGAACCTGCAGAATTGCGCGCCAATGTCCTTCACCCTCCAATTTCTCGTATATCATACAGTTTATGATGTTAGTCCCGCGGATCGCGATCCGATGAATCGCCTTTTGCGTTGGTAAGTTTAGGTGAATCCATCTGCCATCCGCATATCCTTTCGTCTGGACATCACCGTCTATCATCTCCGGTGAAGTACAGGTAACGCCTTCCGTGACAGCGTAGTTGTAAAGCTCCTGCGGTTCAAAAATCATCTGCAATACTTTGGACTGACATCCTAAAACGATTGTAACCGCGAAAATTGCTGGTAAGATAAAGAGGTAACGTCGCATCTCCCGCCTCCTGTTGTCTGTTTCCGCTTTTGGAGAATATCATACCACATTTCCATTCTTCTTTGAACCAGAATTTTGTGAAAACCGTTGCTTTAAAACCGCATCCGACATATAATTGTATTATCTGCATCTATAGGTATAAAGGAGAAAACTATGTACAAAAGCGCGATTTTGGGGTGTCGGGGACGTGCACGCGGGCACGCTCGCGCCTATCAACACGTCAAGGGCGGTAAACTCGCTGCGATCTGCGATATGAAGGAAGACCTGCTCAACGACTTCGGCGATGAATTCGGGATTGATGCCCGTTATACCGACCTCGACGAAATGCTATCAAAAGAAAAACCGGATCTACTACACATCGTTACCGCACCCGTCCTACGAGGCAGCAACGAACGCATTCGTTATCCACTCATGAATCAAGCCTCTGAACACGGCGTGCCTGCAGCTATCGTCGAAAAACCGATTGCTGTCGAGAGTGAAGACTGGCGGCAGATCTCTGAACTCGCCGAACGCACGAAAACGAAGTTCGTCGTTAACACACAACTCAATTTCCACCCACAGAACCTCACACTCAAACAAGATGTCGCCGAAGGAAAAATCGGAGCGATTAAATTTATAGAAGCAAGCGCACGCAACCCACCCGTCGATCAGGCACCACACGTCCTACAACTCGTGTCCTCTTACATTGATAATTCGCGTCCGGTGAAGGTGCAGGGGCAAATCTCCGGAGCCGGCCAACTCGATTCGGCGCAACCTTCGCCTGCAAATGCTACAGCACTCGTCACTTACGCAAACGGCGTGCAAGCTTCAGTCGCATTCGGTCCAGAAATGGCACCCCGTGTGCTACCCGATACCTCAAACAATAGACACAAACGCGTCTGTGTGTTCGGTGAGACAGGGTTCGTCCACTGGCGGTTTGAGAGTTGGGAACGCAATCTACCGGAAACCGGCTATGAAGGCGGGGACCTAAGCTACGGCGATCAGGATGTCATCGCGCAAGGTGGACTTACCGACGCGGTTTTTGAGTGGCTTGACGATGAGAGTAAGGTACATCCGACGCATCTCAAGCAATCCCTCGCTGAATTCAACCTGCTTCTGGGCATTTACTACAGTGGACTAACGAACACAATCGTCGAATTGCCGTTTGACCCACCTGATGGTATGATTGACATGTTCAGAGAGCGGCTTTAAAAGTAGTAGGCGCACTCCGTGCGCCGTTCACCACCTTTTCAATATAAGTACGCTTTACAAAAGAAATTACACCGATGAATAACCTCATCTACATGGACAACCATGCGACAACGCCAATCGCACCCGAAGTGTTGGAAGCCATGCTGCCCCATCTCACGACCCACTTCGGCAACGCTTCCAGCACGCATCCCTTCGGCACGACGGCGAAAGACGCTGTAGAGAAGGCGCGTAACCAAGTCGCTGGCTTGCTCGGATGCTCAGCAGAAGAGATCTTCTTTACCAGTGGCGCGACTGAATCGGACAACCTCGCCATCAGGGGAATCGCCTACGCTTGTAGAGACAAGGGAAACCACATCATCACAAGCACAGCCGAACATCACGCCATCCTCGATACATGCCACGCCTTAGAGGCTGAAGGATTTAAGACGACGTACCTTCCTGTGGATAAATATGGGAGGGTCAATCCTGATGATGTTGAAGCAGCGATAACCTCAGAGACGACCGTGATGAGTTTCATGTATGCGAATAACGAGGTCGGCACGATAAACCCGATATCCGATATTGCGGTTGTGGCTGCGAAACACGGTGTGCTTTTCCATTCAGATGCCGTACAGGGGATTGGACAGTTGCCGTCGGATATGAAGGGGCTTGGTGTGGATTTGGCATCCTTGACGGCACACAAAATTTACGGTCCGAAGGGGATCGGTGCGCTTTACATCCGTCAAGGCACTCCGCAACCGCATTCGCTTTTCTACGGTGGTGGTCAGGAGTCAGGGGTGCGACCCGGCACGCTAAACGTCGCCGGGATTGTCGGTTTAGGTGCGGCGTGCGAACTTTCTAAAAGTTACATGGCATCGGGAAAAAGTAATGTGTCTACCTTACGCGGCGCACTTCATCAGAAACTCAGAGAAAACTTAGATGACATTCATCTCAACGGACACCCGAAACAACGGCTCCCGGGCAATCTGAATCTCTGTTTCGCGGGTGTGCAAAGTCACGCTTTACTGACGGGGCTTAAGCGTGTTGCGGTATCCACAGGGTCAGCATGTGATTCGGAGTCGGTGAAGGCATCACATGTCTTGGTTGCAATGGGAGTTCCGAATGAATTGGCATTGACGACCGTCCGTTTCGGCCTGGGACGCTACAATACAGCTGAAGAGGTGGATATTGTTGCTGATGAGGTTACAAAGGTTGTTAATCGGTTACGCGCTTTAGCACCTGAATAGCAAAGCGTTAGGAACTTTGTTCCGGCTGTAGTGGATTTTCTGCGGCGTGCTTAGCAATCAATTCACGCACAGCAGGAACGAGCTCGATGGGAACTTCTATCAGCACACTGGATTCATCTGCGAATGCTGCCTCGTCTTCGGCAACGGCCTCATCCTCTGTCTGCTGCTCGTAGTGTGCAATAACACTCTGGACGCGCTCTTCATCCCAACCTGGGGGAAATTCATTTTTTTTCATCGTCTGCCTTTCCTTCTTCGTCGCCGACGGTATGCCGTTAAAGGTTTTCCACTCAATTCATAAGCCGTAACCACAAAAACACTATCAGGCCGTCGATCCTCAACATAGACAACTCGTAGGTAACGACCACTTTGTGTTTGACCTATGACAACCTTCGATCGTCTACTCCCTGATCTCTTTTCAACAGGATTTAACAAGACTTCTTCTACTTCGTCTTCGGTAACACCATGGTCATAAATATGGGGCAAGCCAGTTTCGGGATCACTGTAAAAGCGAATATTCATTTACTACCTAACCGTTTTCTTGATAAGTCAAAATAATTATAGCATAGATCAAATTCAGATTGCAAAAGATATTGCCCAATTTGCAGAACTGTTGCAATTTTCCTGATAATACGCTATACTTCTATCGTCAAATTTAACGCCTATAACAGCAGGATACCCACATGTCATCCATTGCAGCCCGAACCTATCTAACCCCCGAAGAATACATCGCTGCCGAACGCAAGGCGACGCTCAAAAGCGAATACCTCAGCGGCGAGATCGTCGCAATGTCGGGTGCCAGTAATAAACATAATCTTATTACGATGAATACGGCAAATGGACTTTACAACCAAGTGACGGAACGCGGATGTAGAGTCTACGCCAGTGATATGCGCGTCGGCATTGGCGCGGGAGTCTCCTACTTCTATCCAGATATTGCTGTTACCTGTGATAGGCCCCGTTTTGAAGATGACGTTCTTGACATACTCACCAATCCGCAAGTCATTGTTGAAGTGCTTTCTGATTCAACCGAAAGCTACGACCGGGGCGAGAAATTCGCACGCTATCGCCAATTAGAATCACTGCAAGAATATATCCTAATTTCGCAGGATCAGGTCCACGTTGAGCATTATCTTCGTCAAGGCGAACGGTGGCTGCTCAGCGAATTTCGCGCGCTTGAGAACGTGTTCCCCCTCACTTCAATCGGAGCAGAACTCTCCTTGAATCAAATCTACAGATTCGTTGAATTGGAAACAGATGATACCCTCCCAGCTACCCGTAACGTCTAAAAAAGGAAACGCGCGTCGCATGCTAACCTCTGAACAACTCATCGCCTGCGGATTGGAAAAGGTAGAAGCATCAAAGATAGCAGAAACCGTCAACCGACTCATGTCAACACAGTCGCCGACAGCCTGTTGGTACGAAATATCGCGCTATATCCTCAGACCAGAACACCCCTTTGCACTCCACCAACTCCTTTACGACACCGTGTACGCCGACTTCGATCACGCAACATACGGCCCCCCACCGGCGTGGTTTCCTACCGACGAAGACATTACCGAAGCGAACATCACGCATCTTATGACGGAACTCTCCATTAAAACTTACCCTGAACTCCACGCGTGGTCAATTGCCAATCGCGATACCTTTTGGCAGATGATGATTGACAGACTGGGCATTAACGCAACTGAAACAAATACCGAAGCACAAAAAGACGCAACAGGCACTGCAACACACCTCGCGAAACTCAACATCGTCAATAGCTGCTTCAGTGCCGTCGATGATGCCATCGCGATTATTGCACAACGCGAAGGCACCGATAACCTCGTAACGCTTACCTATCACGAATTGGCATGCCTTACGAATCGAGTCGCAAATGGACTTGTAGATATTGGACTAAAACCCGGAGATGCGGTGGCGATTGATATGCCGATGAACGCTGAATCCGTTGCCATTTATCTTGGAATCGTTAAGGCAGGATGTGTTGTCGTCGGAATCGCCGACAGTTTCGCACCAGATGAGATAGCCACGCGCCTCCGCATCGGTAGAGCAAAAGCCATTTTCACGCAGGATTACATCAATAGGGCAGGGAAACACTTGCCTTTATATGAGAAAGTGATTGCTGCGAACGCACCGAAAGCCATTCTCTTTTCAAATGAAGGCAGTAATACCATCGCACAGAACGAGCGGGAGGAGGATATAACGTGGAACGACTTTCTCAGTGAAATAGAGACTTTTACTGCTGTCCCGTGCGATCCTGATGCACATACTAATATTTTATTTTCCTCTGGAACCACCGGCGAACCTAAAGCGATTCCGTGGACACATACCACCCCCATCAAATGCGCTGCGGATGCTCACCTACACCACGACATTCATGCGGGTGACGTGCTTGCGTGGTATACAAACCTCGGTTGGATGATGGGTCCATGGCTCATCTACGCAAGCCTTATCAATAAAGCGACTATCGCCTTGTACGACGGCGTACCGACAGGACGCGACTTTGGCGTATTTGTGCAGGACGCGAAAGTGAGTATGCTCGGTGTCGTGCCGACGCTTGTCCGGGCATGGAAAAATACTGACTGCATGCATGGACTTGATTGGCAGGCAATCCGAGCGTTTAGTTCAACAGGCGAATGCTCTAACCCAGAGGAAATGCTGTACCTGATGTCCTTGGCGGGTTACAAACCGGTAATTGAATACTGCGGCGGCACCGAAATCGGGGGCGGTTATGTTACTGGGACCCGGGTTCAACCCGCTGCACCTTCGACGTTCACAACACCGGCACTCGGTTTGGATTTCTTACTCTGCGATGATGAGGGAAACCCAGTTGACAACGGCGAAGTCTTTATTGTTCCGCCCTCTCTCGGTCTCTCTACAAGTCTCCTTAACGCCGATCACAATGAGGTCTACTTCGCAGGAACGCCAGGACCGAATCTGCGTCGTCACGGCGATGCACTTGAACAGTTAGGTAACGGCTTTGATACTGAACCTTGGCTGGAGGGGACTAAGTATCGGGTACTCGGTCGTGTTGACGATACGATGAATCTGAGTGGTATTAAAATAAGTTCCGCAGAGATTGAGGAAGTCCTTAATGTCGTCAGCGAAATCCAAGAGACCGCAGCGGTTGCCGTCTCACCAAAAGACGGGGGAGCGAGCCAACTCGTCATCTATGCCGTGCTGATACAACCCGAATCGGCACCCACAAAACAGGAACTTCACACCATGTTGCAAGCCTCACTTTCCGAACACCTCAATCCGTTGTTTAGGATTCACGATGTCGTTATCGTAGACGCGTTACCGCGAACCGCTTCTAACAAGGTGATGCGTCGCCTTTTGCGCCAGCAAGCGATGTGACCTTTTCAAAAAGATTGACTTATGGAATTTTTTTAGGTATACTTAACAGACACCCGAGTGACATACACTTGTTCTTTCAATCACTTTGTGGAAAAGGAGATGTTCTCATGGAAACGTATCCGAATTCACGCCACATCCCTTACGCTCCCACAGAAACTGCCGACCTATATCCTGAATCGGATGGAAAACCTATGGCTGAAACGGATATGCACGCAGTGGCTATCATCGACTTGCGGCAACGTTTTGACGGCTTCTTCGCGGATAACCCGGATACTTATGTCTCCGGGACTCTCATGATGTATGATATAGAGGGTCCCGGCCGCACCGCCGTCTCGCCCGATATCCTCGTCTCTTTCGGCATAGGCAAGAAACTCCGCCGCACCTATAAGGCGTGGGAAGAGGGGAAGCCGCCAGACTTCGTGATGGAGTTTTCGAGCAAAGGGACGTTTCAAAATGACTTAGGGCATAAAAAGGCACATTACGCGTCAATGGGAATACCGGAGTATTTTCTCTGCGATATAGATAGACGCTATTTGCCGACACCGCTGATGGGGTTTCGCCTCAAAGATGGAACTTATGAGCGAATACCCGAGAACGCAGATGGTAGTATCCCTTCTGTGACGTTAGGCGTATCGTTCCATCTGTTAGATGAGGGGTTAGCCGTTTATGAGGAGACGACAGGACGCTGGCTGCAAACCCCTGCAGAGGCTGCAGAGGCAGCAGAGCAGCGCGTTGAACAAGAAGCCGCCGCACGCGCGCGTGAAGCCGCCGCACGCGCGCGTGAAGCCGCCGCACGCGCGGAAGCGGAAGCGGAAGTCTCACGCCTGCGTGAAGAACTCGAGCGTCTCAAAGCACGCTTGTCAGATGACTAACGCTTCGTGAGCGAGGTCCAAAAATTGTCCAAAATTTCATATTATTTTAGCGAATTAACTATTTGTAATGGAGACCCCAATGGAAAAACAGTTCAAAGTTAGAGCAGCGCACTGCGATTATCGTGCCACGGAAGAGGAAATCTATCAGACGCTCCGCCGTATCACTGACCCGCTCACTCGCGCTTGGAAACCGATTGAAACCGCCAAGAAGGTAGTCATGAAATTCAATATGATGAAGCCCCCTGAGCGGATTATCTACTACGAAGGGCGTCGCCGAGAATTAGTAGACGATGCCACCTGCCGCGCCGTTCTGCGACTCATCAAGGAACACACCACGGCGCAGCTTGTCGCTACCGATACGAATCCGTATACCCACGGGCATCGGATGCCTCCAAACTTCAACTACCTACACCACCTAAAAGAATTCGACGTACAATTCGTCGATTCCAACCTACCGCCGTTTAAGACCTACGACGTTCCGGGTGGCGGCTCCATGTTCAATCGCTATACACTGAGTGCTTGCTTCGACGATGCCGATGCGGTCGTCTCTGTGGCAAAGATGAAGAACCACGCTTTCATGGGTATCACCCTATGCACAAAGAATCTCTTCGGATTGCCACCAATGATCCTCCCCGAAGGCAGAACTCGGAGTTATTACCACCACCTCATCCGTCTCTCCTACGTACTCCCGGATTTGGCACTCATCACAAAGCCGTGCCTCAACATCATCGATGCATTGACGGGACAGTGGGGACGCGAGTGGGGCGGTGAAGGCAGAATCTGTAATGCTCTCGTTGCTGGTGATCACCCAATCACTACGGATGCTGTCGGTATGCACCTGATGGGGCACGATCCGCAGTCCGACTGGCCCACACCTCCGTTCAAACGCGATCGGAACCATATCCTCATCGCTGCACAACGTGGATATGGGACTGTCAACCTCAATGAGATTGATTGGGAGAGCGAAGTCACGGCACCTTTGGCGGAGTTTGATTCAGTAGAAACGGACACGCCAGAAACGGTCGCTAACTGGCGACGGACGACGTGTGAACAAGGGTTAGTCTATCAAGAAAACCAGAGAGACCTTATCGACCGGTATCGCGATAACTTCATCTATATGCAAGACGGTCAAGTCGTCTGGAGCGGACCGGATCCGTCGAATCTCGGCAGCCGTCGGCAGTTGAGTGGTGACAAGAAGGACAGCGCACTCTGGCTGAAACTTGTCGATGCCGAAGAGCACGAAGGCGAACGCTTTAACGTCTATGAAGATTGTCTGAAACCCTTTGCTGCATAATTTCCTCTGTCTGAATCGCGGATTATCACAGATGACACGGATGACGCGGATTTTAAGAGGCTTCTGCATTAACGTTCTTTATCTCGCAAGGAGGGGTGCCTCTGGAGAGAAAAAGGATCTGGTAGGCGAGGTTCCGAACCGTTCACCTAACATCTGGTAGGCGAGGTTTTGCAGCGTACACGCTCCCGGGGAATGCCCTAAGGCATGAATACCCGGTGAAGTCCATACGGACTTCATACCGTTGATTCTGATTCATGCGATGTGCATTCCTAACCTCGCCTATTAAAGGAGAACACAAAATGGGTATCACCAACGCACAGAAGAAACAGTTAGACGAGCAGGGATGCATCGTCATCCCAGATGTGCTCTCCGATGCGGAGATTGAAGTCTACAGAGCCGATATACTTCGACTGGCAGCGGAAGAGAAGCAGAACGGATTGGCGCGCCAACACACCGATGGGTATGGGCAGCACGTCCGCTGGTTAGTAAACAAAGGACAGATGTACGAGAAGCTTGTCGCCCATCCCAAGGTAATGCCGTTCTTTGAACACCTGCTCGGTTCCGACTATACACTCAGCACACTCACCTCCAACATCATCGCCCCGGGGGCAACTGATGGCGGCTACCACGTCGATCATATCGTAGGAACAATGCCGGAACCGCTCCCCAGTTTCCCGTTGGTCGCTAACAGTCTCTGGCTTCTCGACGATTTCACGCCAGAAAACGGCGGCACACGTCATGTCCCGGGCATCCATCTCCATCGGAAAAAACCGCCTCCCGGCACGACCTACCATCCCGACGAAGTCCGGTTATCTGCTCCGAAAGGCTCTGTGTTCCTGTTCAACGGTGCAATTTGGCACTCTGCGGGTGCGAATAAAACCGACAAACAACGTATCGCGTTAATATGTTTCTGTTGTCGTTCTTTTGTGAAGCCGATGTTCGATTTTGTGCATCACCTGAAACCGGAAGTCGTTGAACGCGCTACACCAACGATGCGTCGGATTTATGGATTCGATTCCCAACCGCAACCGCCGGATCAGCCCGCGAGGTAACAGGAAATACCATGCCAAACCGACGCGAAACAACAATTACAAATGAATTGGTGAACATCTTACGGAACATGCGTCACGGATGGGAACTCGAAACAGAAGTCAACGCCTTCATCAAAGGCAACAGTGAACTCGACGCACTCGTGATTGAACGCGGCAGAGAACCCATCGGCATCGAAGCCAAATTCGCCACAACTACCAACGCCAAAAACCTCATCAAACAAGCCGAAACCAGACTCGTCTACGAACTCGAAGCCGAATACCATACCGCCACGAAAACCCTGAACAACGTCATGGCGATTCTGTATCCTGAGCGTTTTAAGACGATGCCGGGACGCGACATCAATCTGCAACTCCGTGAGGCGGACGACCTACAATACAAACTCATCAGTACTCTCAGAGGCACCGTCGGACACTTTCCTAAAAATGGATGGGCAACAGGCACAGTGGGAGACATTGCCAATGCGCTGCACGTCGGCGCAATGCCTAACTCTCAACTCGAACAGGCAGCAAAGGACTTAGAATATAGCATTGACAGCGCAGCCCACCTCCTTGAAGACGCAATCGCCGATCATCGTGCTATTGGGACCAAAATTGAGACGATTCTTCACCAAGAAGTTTTCTCCAAAGATAAAAATGACGAAGAAGAAAAACTTAATTTACAGACCCTCCGCATGGCAGCCCTGATTATCACGGATGCCTTCATTTTTCAGAGTTCGCTTGCTGGCAAAGCAGAGATGGAATCCGTCCGTTCACTTCGGCAACTCCTGCCAACAATTGACTACGCCGATGTTATCGCCGACTGGAACACTATCCTAAAAGTCAATTACCGTCCTATTTTTGAAGATGCTCGCTATCTCGTTGAGGCACTCGCCACTGATGATAGGTTAGTCAAACCCGTCTTAACCCTCCTCTGCGAAGCAGCCAGAGACCTCGTTGACACCGGAATCGCACAGATTCACGAACTCGCTGGCATCGTTTTCCAAAAACTCATCACCGATAGGAAATATGTTAAGGCGAATTACACCTTACCAGAAAGTGCCGTACTGCTGTCAACGCTTGTGTTGCCTGAACTGCCCAAAGGTAAACTTCCGAAAGTGGCGGATTTTGCTTGTGGAACGGGAGCACTTCTTAATGGAGTTTATCAGCGTATCCTATCTCTGTATGAACAGCAAGGTGGGAACGGTAAAAATATTCATCAGCGGATGCTTGAGGAAAACATCGGTGGTGCAGACATTATGCCCAACGCGACACACTTGACAGCAGCTGCGCTTGCAAGCACACATGCAGATACCAAAATCGCTGGCACCCGGATACTTACAGCACCATACGGACTTATGGATGATGGCAGTTACGCAATTGGCTCATTGGAGTTGCTTGATGATGTATCGCTATTGGACATTGATGCTGAACAAATTGGGGGCGAGGAGAATACGGTAGTTAAACTCCAGCAGGCGTTCCAGCACGGTGAATTCGATGTGGTTATTCAAAATCCACCTTTCACGAGACCAGGAGCAGATAGCAACACTGAAGTCCCAAAGTCTACATTCCAAGGGTATGATCGTCCAAACGAAGACCAGAAAGCAATGCAGGCTGCCTTGAAACCTAAAGACAGAAGAGTAGCATCGGGCATTTCTGAATTTGCGCCCAATTTCGTTGATCTTGCGGACAAGAAACTTAAGCGTGGTGGGACGATGGGATTTATTCTACTGTTGACAGTATTGAGGTCACCTATTACACAGAAAATTAGGGATATGTGGGCAACCGAATATCACAACGTAGTCGTGATTACTATACCTAAAAGGAAGGCGGAGGATTGTGCCTTCTCTGCAGATACCAAAAAGGCGGAGTGTATTGTCGTCGCAACGAAGGGCATCGGGGAAAATACAGGCCGCGGGAAATTTGTTTGTCTAAAACAGCGCCCCCAAAAACCACTTGAAGCCATGGAAATCGCAAATCAGATCCTTCGGAGTAAAAGCATTCGGAAACTCGAAGATGCTCCAAACGGTGGTGATATTATCAGTATGGGAGATACAAACAATGGGCAAATGCTAGATTGTCCCATTAAAGATGGCGTAGAGTGGGTTGCAACACGGGCGCGATCAATGGCATTGCTACAGAGTGCACACAAACTTGCTGGTGGAGAATTACATCTTCCGATGGCAAGAGAACCTATTCCGATTGACATCTGCAGAATGCAAGATATAGCAAAAATTGGATCAGCTGACCTGTACAGAAAAGACGGACCATTTATTATGGTAGAAGGATGGGAACCTAACAGTGATGGTTACGATGCGTTATGGAAAGTTAACGCGCCTTTACAACGAACCATGGTTGCCTTGCCAGACTCTAAAGCGATACCTCGTTCAACTGAAAACGCTACAGTTAAACGAGCCTTAGACTGCATGAGTAAAACCCATTATCATATCAATCTGAGATTTACTTCAAATTCAATTATATCCTCCTTTACTCAGGATCCCTCCATTGGGATCCGATCAATGATAAATGTTTTACTCAACGACTCGCGACACGAAATTGCGTGGACATTGTGGTGCAACTCAACATTAGGCTTTTTCTGCCACTGGTTACACAGCAGTAAACAGGATATGGGACGCGGAACACTGCGCCAGCAGACATTAAAAACACTACCAACGTTAGATGTTCGTAAACTCTCTGAAAAACAGTTAGCAAATGCTGATACACTCTTTGAACGTTTGAAGTATAAGCGGATGCTACCCGTCAACGAGTGCGCCCACGATTCTGTCCGACACGAATTGGATACCGACCTACTGACGGAAGTACTTGGCATTAAAGATATAGGTGTCCTCGCATCTATGCAGACTTTGCGTGAGATGCTTTGCGCTGAACCAAGTATCCAAGGTGAGAAAAAGGATCCATGCAATCTTGATGCAGAGTTGGCGAAGCTTAAGCTGAAGGGGATTCCTTTTCCGAGTTGGTATGTTGAGGAATAAGGATTTCATTTTGAAACATATTTTAGAATTGCTACGACCCTCTAAAAATAAAAAGACGACGAAAATGCCTGAGAAATGCAGTCAATGCAAAAAACCAGCGATATTGGAAGTAGCGGATAACCATCTTTGTGTAGACTGTTATTCAAAGCTTCAACAGGCTAATTACCTTGATTGGGTTATAGAGGCCTCAATATTGAATTATCAAAATGAAGAATTAGAACATAGCATAGGTTTGGGGTATAAAAAAGGACGCATTCATATACCTATGCCAAATACAATAAAAACAGGGGATTTTATGTATCATAATATACGAGTTGATAATAGCGTTGTAGGGACCATTAACACTGGAAATATTGGAAAACTTGATGTTAATATGCACGCAATGCGAGCTGAAAACAAACGAGAATTAGCCGATATACTCCAACAACTTACTCAAGCTATTTTAGATGCCACTGACATTAAAGCAGAAGATAAGAACTCAGCACTTGAGTGGCTATCATTTTTGTCAAATCAAGCTCTTACTCCAAAGTCAGAATTGCAGCCGACCATGGGACAAACTGCTATTTCCGCCTTAGAAAAAATATTAACGAATACCGGAAGCGTTGCTTCTATTTGGTCTGTTGCTGAACCACTTCTGAAAAATTTATTCTAAATTGAGAGATTGGATTGCAAGGGAACTATTACATAGGAGATTTAGAATGTCAGATAACGCTGGTTTAAAACTAATAAAGCAGGTTATAGAATATGGTTCTATAATAGGTAGTCCCCTTGCGTCAAACACTTTACAAGGCATAATCCCAGAAGAGGTCCTTGAAATAGGAATTCCCACATTAGCCAATTCGTTGAAAAATATTGGACAGGAATATGCCGAGCGCATGTTGAGTCCGAGAGAAAATTTGCGGGTAGGTAGTGCATTAATATTGGCAGCTGAAGGCATTCGCGAACGTTTAAAAAACGAGAACCCCCGTGAGGATGGTTTTTTCGATAAAAATCATACGGGAAGGGCGGACGCTGAAGAAGTGCTGGAAAATATGGTATTGAAAGTTCAGAGAGAACCAGAGGAAAAGAAGGCTCGATATATCGCAAAGATTTATGAGAATAGTGTTTTTGAGCAGGAAATCAGTGCAGATTTGAGTCATAAAATCATAAAATCTGCTGAGCAACTTACCTACCAGCATCTTTGTATTTTGAGCATGGTTGGTAGGAGAGAGAAGGGAGAAGACGCACTTAGAGATTTGCAACTTAATCCTCAACTTGATCATCCATTGGAACTATCCAAATTACTGCACGATTGTTTTGAACTCGTCACGAATGGATATATTCAGGGCGGACTTACATTCATTTTCAATGGACGACTACCACAATATGAAACTCTTAACCCTAATAGCATGCTACTTGAAAGTATCGGGAAAGCCATTTTCGACTTGATGAATCTTCAAGATATATCTGAAAAAGATATAAAACCTATAGCCAAACTGTTGGGTTGGGAAAAGAAAACCGCATCTGAAAGCGGAGAAGTATCATGGAATCCTAAAATGTGATTTAGTCAGGATATTATGAATATGGAACGTTTACCGAAGTCTAAAAAGTAAGGCAATGTTTAGGTAGTGTCCGGTGCGGTTAGGAAACCGCACCTACCTATTATGGGCTGCAACTGATACTAACACGTGCCGCCCCGCTGGGGCTAAGGCGTATGGAACGTTTTTCTATAAACATGCCGCCGCTACGAGGCTAAAGAGTGGAAAACGAAATATGCCTGAAAAAGTTGTAAAAATCCCTTGATATACCAGCGGATTTATGGCATAATTATTAGAAGTTTGAATAATTTCACATTGCGAAAACTTGCCCGAAACTCAACGCGATTGTAAGGATTCATGAGATCAGCCCATTATACCGATAATGTTCTTATAAATTGTCCTTTCGACTCAGCATATAAACCATTTAGGACTTACGCAATATTAATAGAAATAGTAGGATTTTGCAGTTGCTGTCGGATGTAATCCTCAAGTAAACTTGCTTTGAGTTGATAAATCGTTTGACCCGCTGCACGCGCTGTGCGCGTCAAACTCACCCAGACCTATAAACAACACGCAATATGATTGCGTTGGGCACGATGCTTGCGACACTTGCCGATCCCTGTGGTCTGCTTCAGTTCCCGGTGAAGTTGCTCAATCTTCCACCGCAGCCGACACTTTTGCTCGGTCGCTTCGACATCGGATTGAGATGCTTGACCTATTATATCCATTTGGTTATAATACATTATGGATCACGAAAGGCTGAACTTAAGAGACGCTATATGGGTCGGGGATTCTAAGGCACATCTGAAAGAATTTCCGCAGTCCGTTCAAAAGGATATAGGGGACGCTCTGTTTATTGCACAGGCGGGAAGCATGTCTCCTGCAGCGAAACCCTTCAAGGGCGTTGGCTCAGGGGTTTTTGAGATACGAGCCGATTATCGGACGGACACGTATCGTGCCGTGTATGCCGTGAAAATTGGAGCGCGGGTTTATGTGCTGCATTGTTTTCAGAAAAAATCAAGGCGCGGCATTCAGACCCCCAAGAAAGACGTAGACCTTATCAAGAAACGCCTCAGAATGGCGCAGGAACTGGAGAAGAGTTATGAGCAAGAAGATTGAATTTGAAAAGAGTTCTGGCAATGTGTTTAAGGATTTAGACTTGCCGGACGCCGACGAACTGTTTCTCAAAGCGACACTTGGGTTTGAAGTGTTTCAGATTATAGAAGATCGTCAGCTCACCCAAGCGGAAGCGGCGAAGATTCTCGGCGTGAAGCAGCCTGAAATCTCACGACTCAAAAAAGGAAAGTTTAATCATTATAGCGTCGAACGGCTGTTGACGTTTCTGAATCGATTCAACCGCGATATTGAGATTCGCATTACGCCCTCGGAAGACAGAGAAGGGCAACAGCGGGTGGTTGCGTTTTATGGTGAATTATGAAAATAAGTGGACGTTTCAACAGAAGCAAAAACCTATCACACCGCTGGCGAGGTTAGGAAACTTCGCCACCTCAAGTGTAAAGGTAATTGTATGTTTTACCATAGTTCGCAGGTGCCAACGCTACCATGCCTTATGCTTAAGGACATCTTAGTTGAACTAACCTCGTCAGAGAAACGAGAAATGGTGGAAACAGGGCACAACGCTTCTTCATATTCGGTTCGGCAGATTTGCGAAACACCTTGAAACCGCTCCAAGCTGCCTTACACCAAAGCCTTCCAGAGAGCCATCATTCCGATCAAGGCGTGCAATATCTTTCAACCGCTTATCTCTCGGTGCTCAAACACCACGGTATTGAGATTTCATTAGCACACAGAGGGCATCCTGGGGAGAACGGGTATGCGGAAAGGTTGATCCGAGATTACGAGGATATTACCGAGGCAAGAGAACGCATCGATCATTTATCAGACAGGTGTATCACCAGAAACACCCACATGCGGCGTTAGGAAACCATTTGACACCTATGGAATTTCAACGAAAAAACTTATCTTAACTTTGCGAAATTGTGGTCTAAATACGCGTATGCACTTCAATCAATGATATAAGGAAACAACTGGGGAGATTGTTAAGATTGGATAAGGAGACAATATGTTTAAGATGTTAAAGGAAAATTGGATAGAATTCTTACTGATTCTGTTGTTTTTACTGGTTTCGTCAGCATTGGAAGGAGATTCCGGATAGCACACACTCCCCAACAAGTTGGGGCATCCAGAATGTAAAATATTGGAAAATTGAATGCCTTTGTGCTAACAGGGATGCGTAAAGTTGTTGACATTAAATCCTCTGGAACACCTACCTGCAACTCACGACCCATAACTCATAACTCATTTTAACTTGACATAGGTTGGTAAAAATAGTATAATATATCATAAGATTTTCCAAAGAGGGAATAGTGTATC
The DNA here is from genome assembly GCA_028820845.1 of Candidatus Poribacteria bacterium. Lineage (NCBI taxonomy): Bacteria > Candidatus Poribacteria > Candidatus Poribacteria bacterium. The sequence goes on along the minus strand of JAPPII010000074.1, from coordinate 56,650 downwards.
AACCTACAAACAATGGTTTCCGACGGTTTCCAATAGCCACAAAAAATGTTACACTTTTCGGACTTATTATTTTTTTCAACAGAAAAATTAAACATCAACAAACCCTTATGGCCACTATGTTCTCTAACGTTACACACCCGACACAAAATGTTACACCAGTGTAACATTTTTAAGGGAAATTACCAAAAATATATCGTTAAGTTAAATCCATATTCACGTCCGTTTTTACGAAGAATAGGCTGATTCAACATCAAAACAGATCGACAGCACTTTCATAGTAACCTCTCAAAACCGCTAAAACGAGAAAGCCGTCTAAACCCACGCCACCATTAGCGTTACAAGCATAATGCTGAGAAACGAAAAATGCAGATTCATAGTAACACCAAAAAAACAACACTTTCATAGTAACCCGACAAACCCACGTCACACCTGACTTTATGAGGGTTCTAAACCTGCAATTGTCAGAACGTTACTATGAAAACTATGAAAACTATGAATCACTATGCCGCTGAACCCCGGTTCATGCCATAAGGCATGAATACCGTTGATTCCCTATGGCTACAGAGATGTCACCGCGACGGAACTGAAGATAAAAAATCATGCCAATCTCGTAACCCCATAAATTACGGTTTGGATTAGTGTCGTTGAGTCCCTGAGTGCTTCAATGCCCCCCACGCCACCGCAAGTTTCCCCATCGCCTCAACTGCCAACGCATCCCGCATATTCATCGTAATATCCTGAATCTCATCTTCCGTCAACGCCTGATTGAACATGGCAACCTCATCAAGCATCCCTGACCAATAATCGCCTCTCGGATTGCCCCAGCGTCCGATTCGGACGGGTTCTGTATTGTGGTCGGGTGGAATTTCGGTTTTCGTTTCGCCTTCCATCACACCGTCAAAATATGCCCGAAGCACCTTGCCGTCAAAGGTCGCAGCAACGTGATGCCACTTGCCGTCTGCAGCAACCGTCTTACTAAACGCTGTCTTCCATGCCCCCGCAGTCGTGTAGTTCACGCCGAGCAGCTTCGTATTACCCGCAACAAAGATACCGTAATTCCTGGGGTTCCCCGCAACAGGTTCCTTCCCGATTACAGTTTGCCAGAGACCCGTCGGTTCCGTTTTGATCCAAGCGGATATTGTGTATTCCGTGAGATCGAAATCAGCGTCATGTGGGATTTCTACGATATTGCCATCACCGTTAAATTCAAGACCCGCCCCTATTTTGCCCTGAACCCATTTTGCCCCTTTAATATCGCCGTCATGACCGTTACCGGAGGCATCCGCTGCCTCAAGACCTTGATTCTCATCAAAAAGCCATACAGCAACGAGTGCGTCTTCCAATACATCCGCTGCACAGATAGAAATGCTGCACAGCGTGCCGATTAATACCACCAATGTTATCGCAGCTGACTTCCATAGAGTTGTAAGCATTGTTCGCTCCTTTCGTAGTTTTGTCACTCGAATTCTGAAACGGGTCGTACATCGCGTTCGACTTCGTGGACCTTGTCAAGGTAGGTCTGACCGCGAATCCACATCACGGGTTGCTGCTTCCTGCTATTGCGTGCTTCAGGACGGGACCATTCCGCTTTAGCACTGAGGTAGTGAATAACATAACTCCGTCGGAACCGTAGGCTGTGGTTGTCCGTGCTCTTGTGTAAAAGATGACTGTGGAACCAGATCACTGCCCCCGGCGGCACCTCTACCGCAACGCCGTCTTCATCGCGCACCCCGCGTGCCAATTTGAACTCCCGTTGTTGTGAACCTTCAAGGTCATCGTGTTGGAAAATATCCCATTTGTGGCTACCCGGGACAACGTAGAGACACCCGTTCTCACGATCTGCAGGGTCAATAGCCGTCCACGTTCCGATAGTCGTCTCCGTGTTAAACCGATTGCGGAAATAGAACTTGTCCTGATGCCACGGGAAACCGAGACCAATCTTCGGTGCCTTCCAGATAAACAGATTGTTGATGCTGAGGATGTCTGGACCGAGGATATCAACGAGCGGATCAGTTAAACGGGGGTCGCGGACACGTGTGAGGAATTCCGGGCAGTAACAATTCGGATGATGGATTTTGTGCATCGCATAGATGCCTTGTTCTTCTATTTTCCCGTCTCTGACGAGCGCGTTCTGATTAATGTTTGTAGAGGGATATGGACGTTTCTTGTCCACAACGTCTTCGGCGACTCGACGAAGGACATCGTTCTCTTCAGACGAAAATACGCCTAAACGCACGAGGTATCCCTTTTCGTCCCAATGTGCTAACTCGTCAGCACTCAAGCCAAAGCACCGTTCTTGTGGTGTTGATTCTGTGTGCATTACTGTCTCCTGTTAAGTTCACACCTATTCAGAGATGGGGATGACCTCGCGTCTCACTTCGTTAACCTTGCCGGGAAAGGTCTCACCGCGAACCCACATGACCGGTTGTCCTCTCCGACCATTCGACCACTCCGCCTGTGCGCTGAGGTAATGGGAAACGAAACTCCGACGAAACCGCAGGCTATGGTTATCCGTACTCTTATGCAAGAGGTGGCTGTGGAACCAGATCACCGCACCCGGTGGTGCCTCTATCGCAACACCGTCCTCGTCGCGCACGCCGCGCGCCAGTTTGAATTCCTGCTGTTGTGAACCTTCAATATCATCGTGCTGAAAAATATCCCATTTGTGGCTGCCCGGAATAACGTAGAGACACCCGTTCCCTGTATCTGCCGGATCAATCGCCGTCCACGTTCCGACAGTCGTCTCCGTATTAAATCGAGAACGGAAGTAGAACTTGTCTTGGTGCCACGGGAAACCGAGACCAATCTTCGGTGCTTTCCAGATAAAGAGCGTGTTAATACCGAGGATATCCGGACCGAGAATGTCAACGATCGGATCAGTGAGACGGGTGTCCCGGACACGGGCAAGGAATTCTGGGTCGTAGCAGCTCGGAAAATGGATTTTGTGCATCGCATAGATGCCTTGCTCTTCAACTTTTCCGTCTTTGACGAGCGCGTTCCGATCAATGTGTTGGGGTGGAAACGGACGTTTGCCATCAACAATGTCTTCAGCAACCTGACGGAACGCGTCGTTCTCTTCAGGCGTGAAGACGTTCAAACGGACGAGATAACCGTTCTCGTTCCAGTATGCCAACTCATCCGCACTTAACGCGAAACGTCTCTCTTGTGGTGTTGATTCTGTACCCATTACGCTCTCCTGTTGTAAAGCTTCGGAAATGGCAGGTTATTCTATTGAGGTGATAGAGATAATATAACATAGCAGCTAAATAAAGTCAAACCGAACCCAAACCGTTCATTGTCCGCCGATTGCTGACAGCCAATTGCTAACCACTGATAGCCAGCACTAAAGTTTTGAGAAATACGCGAAATGTGCTAAAATAGCGTCGTTGCTGGTTCAAAGTCCCTGTCTAACATGGAGGAGCTATAATGAGCACAAAAAAGACTTATCGCGCCACAGCGTTTGCAGATTTCCAACCTGAACTTTCGGCTCCGGGTGCCACACCTGAAAGGTTGGCATACCTGAAGGAGCACGGTTTTGTTATTATCAACGACTTTGTCGATAACCCTTGGATTCCTATCCTTCGAGAGGCGGGTCGGCGTGTTACCGATGCAACTGCCCCGGAAAACGTCTACGACACCATCGACTGCTCAAAGGGTTATGTCCACCGCGCCGCGGAAGATGAACCGTGGGCAATCCGAGGACTTATCCATCCCGCTTTCGGTGAGTCGAGTTTCGCCGAGTTCCACGGCTCTTCGGATTTCCTCGACTTTGTTGCATCTTGGTGTCACGGGCTTCAACCTGAGGACATGGCATTTAGTGGTATGTTGCTGTGGGCAAACCCTCGACGGAACGAAAACGGACCCAGTTGGCATAGAGACGTGACATGGTGGGGGGACGGCGCAGGTTATTTCTCACAACGGGAAATCCGAGGAAACACACCTGAAGACTATTCCGAAGAAGTAGAACGGATTCGCTGGAAAGAGATTCAAGAAAGCAACGAAAAGCGAATTAAGGAACGGAACGGCGTGAGCATGTTTCTGGCACTCACGGACGACGAATGCCACGAACTGATTCCGGGGAGCCATCACCGATGGCGCACACCGTTTGAGCATGATGTCCTACTCCCACAGGCGATGAAGGATCAAGGCGTTCCATATACACCGAGTTGGAATGGGAAGGATCCGTTGCCGGATCAGGTCGCTATTCGGCTCAAGCCAGGAGAGGCACTCATCCGCAATGGCAACAACATTCACACAGGACACACTGTGCCTGAACGTGAGCGTAACACACTCTCAATCGGTTGGTCGAAATGGTCAGGTGAACCTGCTGGTGAGCCATCGGTTGCGGATGCACGAAGCGCGTGGCAACTCGATCCCGCCGTCCGGGAGGCACTGCCACACGCCTGGATGCAGACAGCGTGGGACCGGTGGGCAGAAACCCAGAAACTCGGAGACACGCTTGAGGATAGATATGCTGGCTTTGATATCCGACAGATTAAATCCGGGAAAGTCGCCGGGTGGTGTACGGAGTTGGAACGTCAAGCCGCAGCAGCGGGCGACGCATGGGAAGCCTTTCAAACGGCTGTCTAAATCCAGGCAGTGAATTCAGGATTATTGATACATTGTGACAGGCGAGGTGTTTTTGCTTGGGGGTTTCCCAAACGAAACCTCGCCTACCTATTTTTGAGAGAATCTGACAATAACTAAAATTTGGACAAATACGCCAAAGTGTGATAGGATAATCACAGATAAATAATATGCTTGAGGTAGCATCAAGGTAGAGGAGGCTCCTGCAATGACAGGATTTGATGGATACGACACTGAAGAATTCTATGACGAGATGTTCGCGCCAGACGGGAGTGCGCGTCCTGCCGCTCAGATGTTGATGGAGCGGATTGAAAGTTTTCCTGATGGCGAACTCAATCGTCGTCAAATTGCCGCTGAATACGCCTTGCTTCGGATGGGCATAACCTTCAATGTCTACGCTGATGAACAAGGGATCGAAAAAATCTTTCCCTTTGATCTTATCCCACGGATTATCGATGCCACTGAATGGGAATGGATAGAACGCGGGCTCAAACAGCGTATCCACGCACTCAACCTATTCATCGACGACGTTTATCACGACCAGAAAATCCTCAAAGACGGGGTTGTTCCCTCAGATGTCGTGCTTTCATCAGAACGATACCTGAAGCCGTGCATCGGTTTAGACCCGCCACGCGGTATCTGGTGTCATATCACTGGCACAGACTTAGTGCGCGATAGCGATGGGCAATTCTACGTCTTGGAAGATAACCTCGGTTGTCCATCCGGGGTTTCTTATGTGGTGGAAAATCGGCAGTTAATGAAACGGACGTTTCCACAGATCTTCGGGATGTCGCAGATTCAACCTGTGGAGGATTATCCGAGTCACCTGCTAAATATGCTTCGCTACCTCGTAACCGATAGAGTGCCGTCCCCTACAGTTGCCCTTCTTACACCAGGTATCTATAATTCTGCGTACTTCGAGCACTCCTTTCTCGCACAACAGATGGGGGTCGAATTAGTCGAGGGACGCGATCTCGTCGTGATGGACGGGTTCGTTCACGCTCGAACCACAAAAGGATTTGAACGCGTCGATGTCCTCTACCGGCGAATCAACGACGATTTTCTCGACCCGAAAGCCTTCAAATCTGAATCAATGCTCGGTGTTCCGGGTTTAATGGATGTCTACAAAGCCGGACGCATCGCGCTCGTCAATGCGCCCGGCACCTGTGTCGCTGACGACAAAGTTGTCTGCTCGTTCGTACCAGAGATTATCAAGTACTATCTCGGCGAAGATATTATCGTCCCAAATGTCCCGACCTATATGTGCTGGGAGGATTCAGATCGGAAATACGTTTTGGAGCATCTCGACGAACTCGTTGTGAAGGAAGCCAACCAGTCTGGCGGGTATGGGATGCTGATTGGTCCACACTCGACTCGGGCAGAGCAAGAAGAGTTTGCTGACCGCATTAAAAACAATCCGCGCAACTACATCGCGCAACCGACGCTCTCGCTTTCACGCGTCCCGGTGCTTATTGAGGACCACCTCGAAGGACGACACGTTGACCTGCGCCCATTTATCCTTTACGGCGAAGACATCTATGTGCTACCGGGCGGATTAACGCGGGTCGCTCTCAAGAAAGGCTCGTTGGTCGTCAACTCGTCCCAAGGGGGCGGTAGTAAGGATACGTGGGTCTTGTCAGGTCCAGAATAGGAGGGAGCTATGCTCAGTCGCGTCGCAGAATCAATTTATTGGATGAGCCGCTATATCGAACGCGCCGAAAACGTTGCCCGATTTGTTGACGTCAACTTGCACCTTATTCTCGACATGCCAGTCGGTATACAAGCACAGTGGGAACCGCTCGTTGCCACGACAGGCGACGACGAGGTGTTTGCTGAACGCTACGGCGATGCCTCCCGCGAAGCGGTGATTAGATTTCTGGCATTTGACACTGAAAATCCGAATTCAATCGTCTCTTGCCTGCGGGCTGGGCGTGAAAACGCTCGGTCAATACGGGAAAATATCTCATCGGAGATGTGGGAACAGTTAAACGATGCCTATCTGTTAGTCACCAACACTTCGGAAAAATGGGCAATGGCAGAACCGCATGAGTTCTTCAGAGAAATCAAACTCGCATCGCATCTCTTTATGGGACTAACAGATAATATCATGTCGCATAGCGAAGGATGGCATTTCAGTCAATTGGGACGGCTTATTGAGCGTGCTGATAAAACATCAAGAATCGTTGACGTTAAATATTTTATCCTACTGCCATCTATCTGGGATGTGAACACCCCATTCGACGATATTCAGTGGGGGGCTTTGCTCCACTCCGCCAGCGGTTTCGAGATGTACCGCCGTACTTACGGACTCATCTCCCCAGACGATGTTGTTGCTTTTCTCTTGTTAGACCGTGAATTTCCGCGCTCAGTGCTCTATTGTCTCTCCAAGGCAGAAGAATCATTGCACGCCATCTCTGGAACCCCGTTGGAAACGTTCTCCAATTCAGCAGAGCAGCGGTTGGGGCAGCTCCGAGCAGAATTTGCGTACGCCCAAGTCAAACAGGTGCTATCCAGCGGTTTGCACGAGTTTCTGGACGCATTCCAAACCAAGCTCAACTTAGTCGGTGAAGATATCCACAAGACCTTCTTCGCCTTGCGACCTGTCAACGGACAATCTGCTACTGAGGAACAGCCGCTATTGTAGGGGAAGTTTGCAGGAAGGAGCACGACAGATATGGCAATCCGTGTCGCTATCAACCACAAATCACTCTATCGTTACGACAGGCTTGTTAATTTGTCTCCACATGTTTTTCGATTGAGACCTGCAGTCCACTGCCGTACACCGATTGAAGCCTACTCGCTCAAGATTGAACCGGAGAATCACTTCATCAACTGGCAGCAAGACCCGTTCGGGAATTACCAAGCGCGCGTCGTTTTCCTCGAACCCACGCGTGCCCTGTCTATTGAAGTAGACCTTGTGGCGGATATGACCGTTATCAACCCGTTCGATTTTTTCCTCGAATCGAATGCTGAGCACTACCCGTTTGACTATGAAGCACAACTTAAAGAAGAACTAACGCCTTTTCTTGAAATCAAAGAAAATGGCCCCCTCCTTACAGCACTACTGGCAGATATTCCTCGGACGCAGGAGAAACTCATTGACTTTCTCGTTGACATCAACAGGTCGCTCTCGCAAAAGATAAAATACACAATCCGCATGGAACCCGGCGTGCAGTCTTGTGAGGAGACGTTAGAAAAACAGATTGGCTCCTGTCGAGATACAGGGTGGCTCCTCGTTCAGATTTTACGGCATCTCGGTTTAGCGGCTCGTTTCGTTTCAGGTTACCTCGTCCAACTCGTCGCTGATCAGAAACCTGTTGATGGACCCACCGGTCCGCCGCAAGACTTTACCGACCTACATGCGTGGTGTGAAGTCTACGCCCCCGGCGCAGGGTGGATAGGGCTGGATCCAACATCGGGTTTACTTGCCGGTGAGGGTCATATTCCGTTAGCGTGCGTAGCCGATCCAGTGAGCGCTGCCCCCGTTACCGGCTATACAGACCCGTGCGAAACAGAATTTACTTATACCAACACCGTCCAACGTATCCACGAAGACCCGCGCGTGACAAAACCCTATACGGAAACACAGTGGGCAGATATTAATGCCCTCGGTCAACAAGTGGACGCAGATATAATCCAGCACGACATTCGGTTGACAATGGGAGGCGAACCTACCTTCGTATCCATTGACGATACAGAGAGTCCAGAATGGGACACGGAAGCGGACAGCCGAAAAAAAAGAGCGTTAGGCGCAGGACTCTTGCGACGCTTGCGGGATAGTTTCGGACCCGGGGGTGCCCTCTATCACGGACAGGGGAAGTGGTATCCGGGTGAACCGTTACCGCGTTGGAAGTTCGGCTGCTTTTGGCGGAAAGACGGGGTGCCTGTCTGGAAGAACGACAAACTGCTCACTGAACCTCACAAGGATTATGGGTTCGGTGTCCAAGAGGCTGAACGATGGACGCGCCACCTTACGGAACTATTGAAAATTACACCAGACTCAATGATACCGGCTTATGAAGATGCCCTCTTTTTTCTCTGGACAGAGAACAGACTTCCTACCAATATTGATCCACTCGACTTTGACTTTAAAGAAGCATCCGAACGTCATCGACTCGCCGAGCTGCTACAAACAGAAACCCTCGGTGAACCGATTGGCTACGCGTTACCGATACGATGGAATCTTGCAGAGGAGAAGTGGGAAAGCTGTGCGTGGAACTTCAAGAATGGACGCATGTTCTTAATTCCCGGCGATTCACCGATAGGACTCCGTCTACCTTTGGAATCGATGGAGTGGGTGCCGCCTGAAGAGCGAGAAGAGGTCTATGAGCGCGATCCTTTTGAACCACGCGAGAAGCATTTAGACGCATCGGTGCAAACAAACTCACAAAGCATACCAATGCCGAAAGACGAGGAAGAAGAGACGATTTTTCAAACGGCACTCTGCGTTGAACCGCGTGACGGGCGATTGCACATATTTATGCCGCCGCTAACGCATTTAGAACACTACTTGAGACTCCTTGAAGCGACGGAAGCAACCGCTGAAGCCCTAAATATGCCGGTGATTATCGAAGGCTATGAGGTCCCGCACGATTGGCGAATTCAGTCGTTGAGTGTGACACCCGATCCCGGTGTGATTGAGGTAAACATCCACCCTGCAGAAAATTGGAACGAACTCGTCCACAACACTACAACGCTTTACGCGCAAGCACGATTGGCAGGACTGAGTGCTGAGAAATTCATGTTAGACGGCAGACACACCGGCACCGGTGGCGGTAACCACATTATCGTCGGCGGTCGGACACCTGCTGATAGCCCACTCTTACGACGACCCGATCTGTTACGGAGTCTCGTCACATATTGGCAGCATCACCCGGGTTTATCGTATCTCTTCTCCAGTGCTTTCATCGGTCCGACGAGTCAGGCACCGCGTGTAGACGAGGGGCGCGATGAGCAACTTTATGAACTCGAAGTCGCTTTCGAGCAGATACCGGGGGCCCCACCTGTTACTGGGAAGGGAGAAGCATCCAACGGCGAAGCAGAAAAGACACCACCTTGGCTAATCGACCGGTTGCTGCGACATTTGATGGTGGACCTTACAGGGAACACGCATCGTGCCGAGTTCTGCATTGATAAACTCTACTCGCCGGATACAGCGAGCGGGCGACTCGGACTATTGGAGATGCGCGCTTTTGAAATGCCACCACACGCACGGATGAGCATTGTTCAGATGCTTCTGATTCGGACACTCATCGCCAAATTTTGGAAGACCCCCTATAAAGGTAGACTCGTGCGCTGGGGCACAGAATTACACGACCGATTTATGCTCCACCATTACGTTCGCGCCGATATACAAGAAGTGGTGAGCGAACTTCAAGAAGCGGGGTATCCATTTGAGATGGCGTGGCTTGACCCGTTCTTTGAATTCCGATTCCCAAAATTGGGCGTTGTAAACGTCCGAGATATTGAACTGGAATTACGGATGGCAATTGAACCGTGGCACGTGTTAGGTGAGGAAGTGACACGGGCAGGGACCTCTCGTTTCGTCGATTCTTCTGTTGAACGGGTGCAGGTGAAGGTCCGTGGACTGACGGACTCGCGATATATTGTTACATGCAACGGACGGCGTTTAATTCTCCACAATACGGGAACGCACGGAGAATACGTTGGCGGGGTCCGTTACCGAGCGTGGCAACCGCCATCAGCATTGCACCCGACGATCGGTATACATTCTCCACTCGTATTTGACATCATCGACACATGGAACGGTAGGGCAATCGGCGGTTGTACCTATCACGTCTCACATCCGGGTGGAAGACATTACGATACTTTCCCAGTTAACGCTTACGAAGCAGAGGGGCGCCGGACAAGTCGTTTTGGCGCAGATGGACACACACCGGGCGTTATTCAACCGCAACCGTCGGGAACAACCACTGGATACTTTCTGACGGAAGGCACGTCTCCGGGTCCGATGGCTGTGCCGCCAGAAGAGACAAACGCTGAATATCCGTATACATTGGATCTTCGTAGGACTTCTTCAGGTTGAATGGTGGTTAGCGATTGGTTTTTAGCCGTGGGAAAGTCGTCAACACCTATCTAAACTAAGCAGAAAACAAGATGCAACGAACAGACACAACAAATTGGAAGGTGATTAAGGGCAGTTATAGCACGAAACGCGCCGATGCTCCTCACGGTGAACAGATTGATGAGATGCTAAACCGAGATAAATCCATCAATCCACACTGGCACACCTTCATGCAGGCACTCGACACCCTCGGACTCACGGAGATGGAATCTCGGCACGAAGAGGTCCAACGTCTGCTTCGTGAGAATGGGGTCACTTATGTGGTACACGGCGAACAACACGGACATCGCCCGTGGGCGTTGGATCCCATTCCGCTCATTATCTCGAATGCTGACTGGGAGACCATCTCTGTTGGACTCAGACAACGTGCGGAACTCCTAAACCTAATTTTGATGGATCTCTACGGGGAACGCACTTTAATTAAGGAGGGATTGATACCACCAGAAGTGGTCTATGCCCATGCGGGTTTCCTACGGGCATGTGTCGGGCTTACTGCCCCTGGACTTCCGTTTCTCTTGAATTACGCCGCCGATTTAGCGAGAGGACCGGATGGTAAAATGTGGGTACTCAGTGATCGCACACAAGCACCATCGGGGGCAGGCTACGCACTGGAAAACCGAACCGCGCTTGCCCGCGCACTACCACATCTTTTCGGCGAAGTCGGTGTTCATCGACTCTCCTTCTTTTTTCGTTCACTACAGAACAGTATACTGGACATGCCCTTACAATATCAACGCGGGCAACTGGAAAACGCCACACGTATTGCCTCGCGCCAGATAGACAACCCACACGTTGTCGTGCTAACGCCTGGTCCACTTAATGAAACTTATTTTGAGCACGCCTACCTCGCGAGTTACCTCGGCTACACTTTGGTGCAAGGTGATGATTTGACGGTGTGGGACGGACGGGTCTGGTTGAAATCAATTGACGGCTTACGGCCCGTTGATATTATTCTGCGCAGGGTGGATGATACCTTCTGTGACCCGTTGGAACTCCGACAAGATTCACGACTCGGTGTTGCTGGATTGCTGGAAGTCATTCGACGGGGAAATGTAATTGTGATAAATCCTCCGGGCAGCGGCGTTTTGGAAAATCCGGGTTTGATGCCGTTTCTACCAAATATCTCAAAACGGCTAATAGGTGAAGACCTACGACTCCCCTCTGTTGCTACGTGGTGGTGCGGACACCCCAAACAACAAGCGTATGTGTTAACGAACCTTAGAAAATTGGTCATCAAACCGATCCATCGTCAACGTGGCGGACGCTCCTTGTTTGGAATGAAACTCAGTAGTGTTGAACTCGACGCACTCCGTGATCGAATTAACGCTGAACCGCATCTCTATGTCGGGCAGGAGCATGTCCATCTCTCTACGACACCTTCCCTGATTGACGGTAAACTCGAACCGCGCCGCGCGATTCTGCGTAACTTTTTATTTCGGGAAAAAGAGGGATACGCCGTGATGCCGGGCGGACTCACGCGATGTGCAGGTGAAAAAGCGGAACTGACAATTTCGATTCGAGATGGTGGCGTTAGTAAAGATACTTGGGTCCTCGCGCCTGAACCAGAACCCCACATCAGTTTATGGCAACAGCGAACCGGACGCATACAAACCGCGAGCGCGTCTGTCGGACTATCGAGTCGCGCCGCTGAAAACCTATTCTGGGTCGGACGCTATGCAGAACGCGCTGAGGGGCAAGCGCGGCTACTTCGGATTATGCTCGATAAAGCGAAAATGGGCAAGATGGGTTTAGAAACTTCGCGCTTAGGACGGGTGTCACCCTCCCAACGCCTTACTGAAACCTTGGGCGAAGATGCCAGAGAAGTCTCGGAACTCACTTACCTCCGCAGCATGCTCCGTTCCTTAACCGGCTTAACCTCCTCTCACCCAAATTTCGCCAACAACAGTGAACAGTCGTTAGGAAACGAGATCCTTTCGATCATGCTCAATACAGAAAATAGCGGGAGTTTGGTGTCAACGCTTCAGGCACTCGTAAGTGCGGCGTACGCAGTTCGTGACCGCTGGTCGACGGATACATGGCGCGTGATGAACGGCATTGAGAATCTATGCACAACGCTCGAAAAGAGCATTCCCGAAGACCGAGACACAAGCGCACAGATACTAACAGACCTTGTGTTACAAGAAGCGGAATTGGCTTCGCTCGATCAACTCATGATCTTTCTCTCAGCCCTGAGTGGGTTGAACGCTGAAAGCATGACGCAGACAATCGGTTGGATTAGTTTGGATATCGGACGGCGTATTGAACGGGCACTCCTTCTCATCGTGCTGTGTCGTTCGAGTCTTGTTGCTGTGAAAGATGAGTGGATTGAAGATCTGCTGCTTGAATCTGTCCTCGCTGCCACCGAAAGTCTGATTACTTATCGGAGTCGATACCGTTCGGCACTTCACTTTCCGACAGTTCTTGAGTTATTGCTTCTTGATGATGAAAATCCGCGCTCGCTTCTCTATCAACTCAAACGACTTGAAGAACAAATCCGTGCGCTACCAAGAGAAAAACTCGGTTACCGGCTTAGTGAGGAAGAACAACTTATTCTTGAGGCTCTCACGCAGCTGCAGCTTTCTAATACGATGGACCTCGCTGAACACTCAGAACACACAACACAACGGAGAGGGTTAGAAAAACTCCTCGTTCGGCTCGCACAAATATTGGTTGACATTTCTGACGTACTGACGCAAACCTACTTCAGTCATGTCCAGAGACCGCAGCAGCTAACTACAACAGATAGCAATTAGCGGTTCGCTATTCGCGGTTCGCTATTCGCGGTTCGCTATTCACATGAACTATCAAATTACGCATAAAACTGAATACAGTTATACCCATCCGGTGAACCTCTGTTACAACGAAGCACGCCTGACCCCGCGCAACTTCGCCTATCAGGAGTGCAGCGACAGCCAATTCACCGTTGAACCTGAACCGAAGGAGTGTCGAGAACGCAAAGACTTTTTCGGAAACACCGTCTACTACTTCACAATCCAGCAGCCCCACAACCAACTCACCATAACAGTTACCAGTCATGTAGATGTCAAAGGCAGAGAACGACAACGAGATTTCGCGGAACACCTATCTTGGGAAGAGGCGCATCGGCAGTTACACACGGATTTAGATCCAGAAATTCTGGAGATGCGTCAGTATATCCTCAAGTCCTCAATGGTTCCAGTGATGCCTGAGCTTCACGATTACGCTGAAAAATCGTTCACCAATGGACGACCGCTCCTCGAAGCCGTCGAAGATTTAACCGCTCGCCTCTATACTGATTTCACCTATGATCCCGGCTTCACGACAATTGCTACCCCGCTCGTAGATGTCCTAAAGCACCGCCGCGGGGTCTGCCAAGACTTTGCGCACCTCGGTATTGGCTGCCTTCGCGCTTTAGGACTCGCTGCGCGTTATGTTAGCGGCTACATTGAGACAGACCCGCCAGCCGACCAAAAACCGTTAGCGGGTGCTGATGCTTCTCATGCCTGGTTTTCTGTTTATCTTCCGCAATTCGGTTGGATAGATTTCGATCCAACAAATAACCAAATACCGACAGATCGACATATTACTGTAGCTTGGGGGAGAGACTATGCGGACGTAACACCGCTCAAGGGGGTTGTCTTTGGCAGCGGCACGCATGAATTAACTGTGGCAGTAGATTGTGAACGGATAGCCGAATCCTCATGAAACCTCGCCTACCGTGTGTATATGTCACTCCCTTATAAGCAGGAAACCTTCACGGGTCGCACACATAAGTTTCTCACCATCCGGTGAAAATGTTAACTCCCGAATAACACCTTCCTGGACCGGAAATGTTGACAGAAGCTCTTTGGTATGCGCATCCCATAATTGTAGGTAGCGATCCCGCCCGCCACTTGCGAGAATTTCACCGTCATTAGAAAACGCTAATGCACTGATTGAATCAGTATGCGCTCTCAAATTAGCGAGCAAACGATGGCTGTCTAAATCCCACAACCGAACGAGTGTATCCGAACCGCCACTTGCGAGAATTTCACCATTGGCGGAAAACGCCAAAGCCAAGACGAGTCCATCATGCACTGAGAAAGATGTCAAGATTGCGCCCGTCTCCACTTCCCACAATCGTATCCGCCCATCGGCACTACCGCTTGCGAGGGTTGTGCCGTCGGGTGAAAAGGCTAAACTTCTCACACGCCCAGGATTTTCATTAGAGGTAGCAAGGAGCCTCTCTGTCCGTGGGTCCCAACTCGGTAGCGGTACACCATCAGGTGACGAAGCCGCCAATGCCTGCACTAAATTGGAATCCCCAGCAAGTGTCAATACTTCACGCGCCGTGGCAGTATCCCAGAGTCGGAGTGTATTGTCTTCGCTTCCACTGGCAAGTAGCGTGTTATTCGGCGCAAACGCCAATGCGCGGATGTTTTCTGTATAGCCTGAAAGCATCGCGAATTGCGCGCCACTTGCCACGTCGTATATCCAGATACGTCCATCGCCCCCGGCAGCGAGTCGCGTGCCATCGGGTGAGAACGCCATATCTGTCACTTGCCTCTTATCCAGCCTTGACTTGAGTCCTGGCGGCAATTCAGATTGGATGCAGTTCTGGAACAGTGCTGTTTTTCCCATAATATTTCTCTCCTGATTACCAATTTAGTCCGAGGTCCAATCTAAAACAACCCCTGTATATATATTCGGTTCATTGAGGAGGCCGTCGTAAGCCTGCTTAATTTGCTCCGGTTTGAGTCGGTGAGAGATTAGTGGCGCAACGTGCAGCTGCCCACGTGCCATCCAGTCAAAAATGGTTTGCTGCTTACTCCATTGAGAAGTCCTGTTGCCGATGTCAGGATACATCGGAACGCACCATTCTAATGCCCCACGAATAGTAATCCACCGCAAATGCGTGTCGGAGAGCAGTTCCGTTAGATTGCCATCGACCCTAACACGCGGTGAACCGAGGATGATGATTTGCCCGTGATTAGCCGTTGCCTTAAGTGCCTGCATAACGACGGCACTATGCCCGACAGCATCAACGGTAATATTGCCGAGATCACCGTCCGTAATCTCCTGAATCTCCGCTTGTGCTTCGTCAGCACTACCGCCGACAGTCCATTCAAGCCCACACCGCTCGGCAAGTTTGCGTCTCTCCGCTACCGGGTCTACACCAATAACACGGCACCCGTGAATCCGAAACATCTGCGATGCCAAATTCCCAACGAGTCCTAATCCAAAAACAACAACCCATGGATTCGCACCAATTTCACCGACAACAATCGCAGTCATAGCAACACCCGCCATCCGCGATGCCGCAACGACAGCCGGATCCATGGCTTGCTTGACAGGCGCGACCAACCGGTCCTGTGAATAGGAAATTGTCGAAGCGTGCCGTCCGTAAGTAAAAACCCGATCCCCCGGTGCAGCACGGGTAACACCGGCACCCACTTCACGGACGATGCCGACATTCGCATAGCCGGAACGCCACGGATATTCACACCATTCACCTTTTTGAAAAACCTTCGGTTCTCTGCCGGTGTAGTTCGCAAGTTCCGTTCCGCTACTGATAAACGTATATTCCGTGTCTATCAGGAGCTCGTTGGCAGCGAGCTTTGGTGCGTCTATATCGGCAGTTTGTAGTTCGACTTGGTTCTGACCGGTTACAACAACTTCTCTTATTCTCATGGTGAATTCTTTTCCTCTAATGCTTTCAGTTCTTCTTGTTTAATTTTACGAATCAGTCCCTGCATCCGCTTGTATCTGACGAGTCCCAAAAAAAAAGTAACAATGCCCAATAAAATGAAAATAACACCAATCACCTCAACAATGTGTGAATCGAATATCTTGAGATGCACGAAGGATAAACCTGCCACGAACAGCGTCAACGCCGTACGGATATACGCGAGGAAAGTCCGCTCATTTGCGAGGATAGTCCGATCCGCAGCGAGATGATCTCGTAAGATAAGCTGGTCTTCTAAACCTGTATAAGGTCTCGATTCATCTACCATTCGTGTCTCTCTTTCCCCGTCAAAAGAAGAAATTTAAAATAATAACACCAGCAAGCCATCCATAGAGCGTCCGCATGCACCGCAACCTTTTTGCTGTTTTTCGGTATTCTGCTGTATAGCACGCCGGATTTTGGAAATAAAACGCCAATCGTTTCGACGATGACAAATCTATGTTGGGGGTCAAGACACTTACAATAACGGTGAATACACCCAATAGGATGACATTAATAGCAGGCACAATACCGAGAATCACACCGAATACTGTCCATCGCCATCCTGAGACACTTTGCAACGCGTCTGATCGTGCTATATCGGTCAGTGATTCTGCAAGATCGAAGATGGATCTTTGTTCTTCAGTCATAGTAATCCTCTTCAGCAAACAGTGCCTCCGACTAACTAATACCAATTCTAATTGATAATTCCTCTTAAAAGGTTGGCTATTTTTCAGCACTGCTCGGTGCGGTTAGAAACCGCACCTACCGGGTGTGACGTGAGTGGGTTCGGTTAATGCGAGATAAACTTTTAGAAATGGTATAAGATTATTATATCAAATTTCTCGTTTAATTCAAAATGATTTTTATCTGGTTGTCAGCAGTCGGGGTTCCAAACCCCTCCTACAAATAAGAAATTGATAACCGTTTCTTGACACCGATACCCACCCTATGTTATACTAAAAACATCTCACAGACGGCTCCTTTCGGTTTCAGGTTCACCAGTCCCTAAAGACAACGCCGTGCTGTTGAATTTTACCCAGAAAAAAAGAAACGGAGTAACCAATTTGATGGATTTCAAACACGCATTAGACAGTAAAATCACAGACCATAATCTGCTTAATCACCCATTTTATCAAGCGTGGAGCACTGGCGAATTGCCACTCAGCGCACTGCGTTCCTATGCCAGTGAGTACGGTGCTTTCATATCCACCGTGCCGGATGGATGGGAAGCCGTCGGGGATGCCGAAACTGCAGCAGAAGAGATCGAACACATCGACTTGTGGGCTGACTTCGCGATCGGACTCGACACGACCATTTCTGACGCAGAGATTCCGGAGGTGAAAACCCTTGTCGAAACCGCAAACGAACTCTTCTCCGAACGCACTACGGCACTCGGTGCCCTCTATGCCTTTGAGGCACAGCAACCGGCAACAGCGCAATCGAAATTAGTAGGGCTGAAAGCGTTCTACCAACTCCCGAAAACAGTAGAAACGTATTTTGAAACGCATGCGCACAACGACCATGAAGCGGAGATGCTGCTTGAGCGAATCGCTGAATTGCCATCGGAGTCACACGCCACCGTTATCCAAGCGTGTGAACAGATGAGTGTCGCTTTATGGAACGCACTCACAGGAATCCACGATGCCGAATGTGCATGATACCGTCCAAGCGTATTTTGACGCACTCGTTGCCAGAGATGCTGAAACCCTCATTGCAATGATGCTGCCTGCTTCCCATTACGTCAAGATTGGCACCGATGCTGATGAAGTTATTGAGGGCAGTGCAGAAATCGCCGCGTATTACCAAAATCACGTTGCAAGCACTGAGGATTTCAGCATCACGTTTATTAACCTCGATGTGCAGGAACGCGACGCTGCCGCGTGGTTCTACACGCGCCAAGTCTGGCGACTCAGATGGCAAGGTACACCGGAGGAATTCGTGATGCGGATGACGGGGGTCTTGGAAAAGACTGACGCATCATGGAAGTTCGCCCAGATTCACGCCTCTATCGGCGTTCCGGTATCCTAATCTCTAATGGAGGACATCTTGCAAATTTCGGCAATCTCTTTTGACGGCGACATGACCTTGTGGGACTTCCATAAAGTCATGCGTCATTCCCTCAAACATACACTCGCGGCGCTGCAGAAACAGCGACCGACGCCGCGCGTCCTAAACCTGACAATCGACGAAATGATTGCGATTCGTGAACAATTTGCCGAAGAGGTGAAGGGTAAAGTCTGGAGCTTAGAAGAAATTCGGCGAGGCGCATTTGAGCGGACGCTCGAACACGTCGGTTGCCCAGATAAAGAACTCGCTGCCCATCTGAATGCGATATATCGGAAACATCGGTTTGAAGACATAGAGTTATATCCTGATGTCGTCCCGACTTTCGACATTCTGGCACCGCATTTCAAACTCGGATTGCTCTCGAACGGGAACACCTATCCAGAACGCTGTGGACTCGACGGACGTTTTGCTTTCGTTGTTTTTTCCCAAGATGTGCAGGTCGAGAAGCCTCATCCAAAAATCTTCGAGATTACCGCAGAACGCGCAGGCTGTGAATTGACGCAAATGCTACATGTAGGAGACTCTCTCGAAAACGATGTTGCGGGTGCAAAGAACGTTGGCGCGCCTTCTGTCTGGCTCAATCGTGAAGGGGTCCCGAATGATACAGAAACGCAACCCGATTACGAGGTGGCTTCGTTGGCTGAAATCCCCAAAATTTTAGGGTTGGATTAGGCTTGCAAAAAACGATCTCTTTATGCTATCATAATGAACATGGAAAGCACCAACGGCGTTTCAACGAAAAATATCCTGAATATCACAAAGCCAAAAGAATCTCGCATTGCCCTCTTAGAAAGCAACGCGCCGGATGCCTTCCAAAAACTATGCCAAGATTACTGGACATGGCACTTCGACGCATCGCTATCTGACGCAGCTCGGATCCTACTCAGCACCGATCTCAGTTGGGAGGCGATGCCGGAATTGACAACACCACCGGTTGGGGAAGTTATCTCGCCACTCGGTTACGCACTTGGACATGAAGATGAGAAGGTCCGAGAGGCGGCACTACAAGCGTTAGATGCAACTGTTTATATCCCTGCCGGCATCGCCTGTATCGGTGAGGAACGCGCACCGTTAGAAGTTGATGAATTTAGGATAGGGGTCTATCCTGTAACCAACGCGCAATATGAACGGTTCGTTCAGGATACTGGACATACACCTCCGCAGGACTGGACGGACGGTAGGTATCCAGAAAACAGAGGCGATCATCCTGTTGTGTGGGTTACGTGTGAAGAAGCAGAAGCGTACGCCGGTTATGCCGGTGGTAGATTGCCGACGTTTCAGGAATGGCAATACGCTGCACGCGGTCCCGATGATAGGCTCTTTCCGTGGGGCTATGAAATTGACAAACCGCGATGCAATACGGCTGAACTTGGCGCGGGAACGACAACCCCGGTCGTTGCATTCAGAGACGGTGTGAGTCCTTTTGGATGCTACGATATGGTCGGCAACGTCTGGGAGTGGACAGACACGGCTTACGATGATGATGAGAATTTTCGTGTAGCATGTGGGGGTGCATGGTATTACAATCACGACTATAGCACTTGCACGAGTTACGATTTCTTCAGCAACGGATACGCAGAGTTCGTGATTGGATTCCGCATCGCGCAGTAAGATTAGACAGTGAATCCAGCCTTCTGCTTATAGGGAAAGCAGCATGAAAGACAGAAAAACTGATGCAGGACGCGCGCTAACATCTGATGACGCTGAGGTATCTTCCAGCGGCTTGCAAAAGGAACTCATCCAGCGGGGACGTGTTGATATTCACACGCACCAAACCGTCGCGAAACATCTGAAACAGGGCGCGGATGCTTTAAAAGCACGAGATTTCGGAAAAGCGATTGAAGAATTCCAGCAGGTAATTCAACATAATCGTGAATCGGCGGAGGCACATTTCCATCTCGGCCTGGCTTATTTTATGATTGAGGCGTACGAAAACGCGATAGACGCTTACAAGATGGCGGTGGCATGCGAACCGAGCGAAGCAACAGCACATCTAAATCTCGCAGCAACCTATCGTTTGCTTAAACGCTACGATGAAGCGGTTGACGTTTACACACGCGCTATCCGTTTCATCCCAAATCACCCGGAATTACACTCCGAACTTGGGGCAGTCTATACATTCCAAGGAAAGCGACGCGAGGCAGTCACTGCCTACAAAACTGCGATGCGCCTTAAGTTGAACCTTCATTCATCTCTTGACCAGCGCGCGTAAGCCCAAGTATCGCGCCGGGCTGGGTCTACGGAAAGATGCCTTACCGTAAATCACGCCTAAACGCACCGCAAGGAACAATAGAAAAATGTTTGTTTCAGACGAAGATTTGATGATGAAATGTTGTAAAGGGGATATGAGCGCGTTCGAGTTGTTGGTCAGACGCTATCAAAATCCGTTGATTAACTACATCCATCGCTCCCTTAATGACTACCACCGCGCCGAAGACCTCTCGCAAGAAACGTTCCTAAGGGTCTTTAAAAGCGCAAGTCGTTATGAACCGAGGGCATCGTTTAAAAGTTGGCTCTACACCATCGCCACTAATTTGTGTCGAAACGAGGTGCGAAACCGTTCACGACGCAATACGTACTACCTTGAAGACCTTGTTGAGGAAGGCGAAGATGTCTATCATACAGATATAATGCGCGATACTCGTTATATGCCCGATGTTCTATTAGAGAAAAAGGAACAGCAACAAATTATACGTAAAGCATTTGCACAGCTACCAGAAAACCAACGCGTGGCACTGACACTCGTGACTTATCAAGATTTACGCTACGAAGAGGTTTCAGAAATCCTCGGCTGCTCAGTGGGTGCCGTGAAAGCACTCATCCACCGTGCTCGGCAAAAGATGAAAAAATTACTCATTAAAGCGGGAATAGGGGAATAGTCATCAGCAAAAGCGTGTAGCCCGAAATGAAATGGCGGGGTTTTTGCTTGGGTATTTCTTCAGGTCTACGGAAAGGAACATCAAAACCCTGGCACACCTCAACGAACCGCAAGGAATAATTAAAAAATGCGAAAATATAAAAATACCGAATTTCCACATTTGGACAACTTAGCATGCAAAACACAAATTGCGAGTCGAGATGAGTTGTCTGCTTATATTGACAAAGAATTGCCAGCATGGAAACGCTACCTCATCCAGCAGCATCTCAAAAAATGCGGGACCTGTGCCGATTACGTGCAGCGGTTGCGAAAAACCGATAAATTTCTACGTCAAAGCGGAGAAGTAGAAGTCTCTACTGACTTTTTAGCGGGTGTTATGACGCGTGTATCAGAGATAACACAACATCAACAACAAACGTCCCGTTGGTCTCGCGTCGTGCAAAGTTTGGTGCCAGGGTTAGAAACCTCTCCCACAAAATGGTTCCGACATCTCTCAATATTGGCTTACAAACTGCGCCAGAATATTCAGACGCGCAGCCCGATTTACATATTTGCCCTAACCTTCTGTGTCTTTACGATGGTCGGTGTGACGCTCTACCCACCGCGCAGTGACAGATTTGGACAATCGGCACATGCGTGGAAGAAGTCGGATGCGCTGCACAACGAGAAGTTAATATCCTTTGAGGTAATTCGTCGCGATCCGCCTAAACGTTTACTAACGACCAACCTTTCAGCAGAATAGCCGTCAGCTACGGGACAGTGGTTTGCGTCACCTCTCAGTGGTCAACAGATCGTTGTGAGTATTACCAGTTACAACGTCCTCTATCTGGCTGCTGATCGCTAACAACTACTAAAAATGAAATCTGTAACTCGGAAAGCATTATTCATTTCGCTAATATTCCACTTTTTTTTCCTGATCACGACGTTCTACATCGCCGTCCAGAACCAACCGATAGCGTCGGAGAAAGTAAATCTTGCGGTGGAACTGATTTCAGCAGAACACACTGTCCAACCAAAACCACTGCTGAAAAAGGTCTCACCCCGTTTTAGCGCGCCTACACGTGAATTAGCACCTATCTCGCCACAAGTCAGTACTGGCGAATCCGTGCCATCTTTAGCAGCCCCTGTCCCGATAACCCCTGAAACGCCGCGTCCCGCCTTAGGACGCAACTTGGATGCTGAAGTAGAAAAAGAGGAGCCATCAACCGCTCTCAGTATCGCAGAACAGAACTGGAACGAGGTCAGCACGGAAACTCGGAACCTTCGGGACATCAAGGGAAATTTGTCCAAAACGGAAGCCGCAAGTCCAGCAGGAAACAAGACTTTCGGTGTGAAACGTCCGGGTCCTCCGCGCGCCCAACGCACCACAGAAGTTGTGCCGATTAAAATAATCGAAGAAGAGGTGAGTTTCTCTCCAGCACAGTTAGCAGAAATACGTGAAAAACGGAAAGCACTCCCACACGTCCCGTTTTCAAGACTTATGGAAAAACTGGGGCGAGAGATTGTCGAAACAAGCGACGGTGGCCCCATTGATGTCGTCTTCGTTATCGATGCCAGTGGGAGTATGCGCGATAATATCAAATCTGTCGTAGAACACCTTAAGGAGATGGTAGACGTATACAAAGCCTCCAAAATAGACTACGCCCTGGGGGTAACGGAATTCTGGGCAAATAAAAACCGAAACAGAATCAGCGTTTTTCAACTCACAAAGAGTTTCACTGAATACAAGCGCACCCTTCAAGCGATTGACGTACATCAAGACGAACACGCACTGGACGCTATTGTACAAACCGTCAAGGAACTCCGATTCCGCCCGACATCTAAAAGGCATTTTATTCTTGTTACCGATGAAGCTTTGACAAGTCGAGACGGATTGGCGGTCGAAGACGCAATCGCGTATTGCCGAGAGTCCGGCATCTATGTGAACGTGCTTGGACTTCCTATTGATGAACACCAAATCCTCGCTGCGAAAACAGGTGGTAAGTGGCATGTCATTCCTGAAGCACAGCAGCCGCAAATAGCGCAACGAATCAATGTTCAAAAGACACCGCGAAGCAAAGCGGCATCCCTCCGCCATGCCCAATGGGCAAATGTTACAAAAATCGGCAGCGATCTACTCCAGCATGGTAGCAGCACACCGGTTGATATTGTGTTGTTTGTTGACAGTAGCAAGAGCATGGACGAAAAACTGCCACATTTTCTGCGACAACTCGACATCATCGTTCGTGATTGGGATAACGCCTTTATAGATTACCAAATAGGTGTGGTGCGTTTCCGATCGCGGGCATCGGTGAACATTGTGAACGTGTTCAACCCACCACAAACACTGGAAGAGATTCGGAAAATCGTCGAATTGCCGTGCCAAGAAAACGAAATGTTGTTAGATGCCGTCGCTGAGGGACTGCGGCGGCTTAAACTCCGTTCAAATGCGCAGCCGTATTTTATCTTGATTACAGATGAGCCAGCAGATGGTGAATACTCACCGCTCGCAATTATTCAAATGTTACAGCAAAAACGTGTCCTTGTCAGTGTTGTTGGCACTTACGACGATTTTCAGCAGCAGGTCGCGCACAAAACTGGCGGTGTATGGGTGCCCATCCCAGAAGGACACACAACAAACAATCTGTATTGGTAATTTTTTAATTATTAAATATGGGCGTTGCGTCCGTTGTCCGCAACGACCTAAAATTGTTAAGAACCCTATCTTAGGTTCAAAAAGGTTCCTTAACAATCGGACATCTGCCCTGACAACGGAAGGGCAGCTCAGGAGCAATCGTTTAAAAAATTGAAAATCGCAGTTCTTGTTTCTGGAAGTGGAACAAATCTCCAAACCCTGATTGAGCAGCTACATGAAAATAAAACAAGTGGTATTGACATAGCAGCTGTAATTAGTGACAGGCGGAAGGCGTACGCGCTCACACGCGCAGCACGTGCCGGTATACCCACACACGTTGTGAGGGCCCAAGATTTTGAGAATCGCGTCGATTTTGACGCAGAAATTTCAAAGATTATCGAACAACATGCCGCGGAGCTGATTGTCCTTGCGGGCTTTATGAAGTTGTTCCAACCCCCCTTTGTCCGAAAATACCAAAATCGCATCATTAACGTTCATCCGACGCTATTACCAGCATTCCCAGGGGCACATCCGGTCGCTGATACCTTGGCTTATGGTGTAAAAATTGCGGGTGTCACCGTTCATTTTGTTGATGAAGGTGTCGATTCTGGACCCATTATCGCACAGGCGGCTGTTCCGGTACTCGATACGGACGACGAGGAGAGCCTACACAATCGCATTCAGATTGAGGAGCACAAACTCTATCCGAAAGTGATTAAATGGTACGCACAAGGGAAACTAAGAGTTGAAGGACGAAAGGTAATTGTGGAGTAGTTATGTTAGCAATCTCAACAATGTGGAATGCCTTGAATCAGTCAGACGGTGCCGAACTCTTTGATGAACTCAAAACGCTGGGTTTTGAGAAGCTCGAACTGAGTAGACATCTCACGCCGGATCAGGTGGAACAACTCAAGCCGTACCTCCGTGAAAATCCGCCATGCTCCATTCACAATTTTTGTCCCATCCTTCCCGGAACGTCCCAAACAGAGGCAGGCGCAGACAAAATTTTACTTTCCAGTTTGAATGCAGACGAACGACAGGAGGCGGTCCGACGTACGATCCAAACGATGGAACTCGCCGTTGAATTGGAAACGCCAATCGTCGTTCTGCATCTCGGTGAGGTCGATACCTACGACCGGTCCTACCTGATGACTGAACTTTACAATTACGGTGAGCGTGAATTTGAAGCCTTTGATCAGAAAGTGACGGAAGCCACTGAATGGCGAAAACGGAAAGCAGCAAAACACCAAGACGCGGTTCTACGGAGTCTCGATGCGCTCAATGAATCTGCGCTGCGGATGGAACTCTGTATCGCTATTGAAAACCGTCCGCACTACTACCAAATCCCGAATTTTGACGAAGTTGGATTGTTCTTTGAGGAATTTTACGGCAGCCCGATGCGCTACTGGCACGACATTGGACACGCCGCGTTACAGGAAAGACTCGGTGTTTGCTGGGCAGATACATGGCTTGAGCACTATTCAGAACACCTCGTCGGTGTGAACCTGCACGACTTGCAAGGGCTTCAGGCATACCATCCGCCAGGAACAGGGGACCTCGAATGGGACAAAATCTTCGCGGAGCTGTCCGCAGAGATGCTAAAGGTATTGGAAATTCGTCCTTGTGCAGCGGAACCCGTGATAGAAGCCCGAGAATTGTGCGAATCGCTATCAAGTGAGCAAGCCGATGCATAGAGCAACTTCAAACGGAACCTACTTTTTTACGCAAGTTGAACACGATATTCTCACGTCCGTGTGTGCCTATATGGTCGGGGTTCCAAACGACTCAGAATTGGAGATATCCATCATTAGAATTGATGGGTTCGTTCAGCAGTTGCCCAAACCGCTACGGACGCGGATCCGTCTTGGAATCCATCTATTTCAATGGGGTCCACCGCTTTTCATCGGGAAATTGTGCGTCTTTACACAACTCGGCATAGGTGACGCAATAAGATATATAGAGGGTTGGGCGCGGAGTCGTCTTAGCATCCGTCGTCAACTTTTCCGCGGTTTACGCGATATCGCCTTCCTCGGTTATTACAGCAAATAGCAGTCAGCCATCAGGGCGTTCGCTCCGCTCACTTTCGGCTATCAGCAGTCAGTAGATCGTGTGGGGGTTTCCCTCTTAGGTAATATCCACAACGTTCTCTGGGCTGACCGCTGAAAGCGAAGCACCCTGACCACTGACCGCTAATCGCTATTTCCGTATCAACATCTTGCGGGTAGCTGTGAAATCGCCAGCAGTAACGGAGTCGCGTGTGGACTCCGTGGACAATGTGTAGAAATAGATTCCACTTGCCACAGGCTCTCCGACTTCGTTCCTACCATCCCAATACACCGCACGGCTTCGCCCCTGATAGATACCCGCAGCTTGATGTCCCAAAGCCAACGTCCGAACCAATACACCATTCGTCGCATAGATATGCACCGTGACTTCGGCAGACTCGGCAAGTTGATAGGGTATCCATGTCTCTGGATTGAACGGATTCGGGTAGTTCGCAAACAAGGCAGTCTCTTCGGGAAGAAGCACGGGCGCAGCCGGGGTACCGCTTCCCACAACAATCGTTATCTCTGAGAGCCTTGCAGGAATCTTCTCACCTCTACTGGAACCCGCTTGGAAATTAGCCACTGTGAGTTGGCTTTCGCCATTTGCGATGGCTGTGAATCTCACAGAGACAAGCACACCGTATCTGTCCATCTCGCCTTTGGAGAGTTGCACCGCCTGCAAACCTGTGATTTTACCGGTGGTGTTATTAATCGTGCCGTTTTCAAAGAAGGTGTCTCCCCCCTCCTGTTTTAGGAAATCCCCCTCCGTCACGCTCAGTGCCCTCAGGACAGTCGGGTTAAAGACGATATCTGTCTGCCATCCCGCTAAATTGTCAATGTTTTCCACTATCAGATTCACAGTGAACGTGTCCCCGACCTCAACCTGCGTCGTTTCCGTGGAAAAGGTGAAATTAATACCCGGTTGGAAGACCTCATATTTGGCATCCGGTGCGAACCCAAAGAAGCCACTAAACCCACCATGCCCGTGGTTGTCAAGCGCGACTAACAGAGCATTTTTCCCTTGTTTCAAGGTGACAGGAAAAAAGTCTTGGTAATCGTTAGCACCGCGCCCAACAAAGGCTTGGTGAACCACCTCACCATTGAGCCAGACTTTGACGGCATCATCACTCCCGACGAGCATTGTTGTTTGTTGTTCTTCGGGTGAGTCCAAGATGACCGAGCCGTAGACGATATGGTCGTATATCTCCTCACGTGTTCCCCAACCGAGCGCAGCGGTCATTCGATTTATATTATCACCACCAGAAGAAGACAGCCGATGCAGCGTCCATTTACTATCTCCGACAGCCTTTCCTTCCTTAGCACCGTTGGTAGCGACTTTTATTTCCGTAGCACCACCGTCAGTCGCGAACGCCAGAAAATCTACGTTGTCTTCAAGCCGTGTGCCAGGTACTATCGCCCATAACCAAGGACCCGTTATTTTCGGACCGCCTGACGGGAATCCAGGGTTGCCCTCCATACGGACAAAAGTCTCGTCAGGCAATGCGCTCAGCGGCGAAAAATCAGATATGGCATTATTGCGGAGGTCAAGTCGCTCTAAGTTTTTGAACCCTGCAAGGGACGACACATCGGATATAACATTGTTTTCAAGGTACAGCACCTCCAAGTCCGTTAGGGCTGCAAGGGAAGATGGATCGGATATGATGTTGGCATCCAGATTCAGGGTTTTCAAATTTGTGAGTTTCGCTAACGGAGACACATCAGAGATCAAGTTATTCACCAACTCTAACCACTCCAGTTGTGTTAATTCCGCTAACGGAGAAAGGTCTGAAATGCTGCAGCCGTGGATTTCCAATCGTTCCAATGCTCTTAACCCCTTCAGGGTTGGAATCGCTGATACAAGTCTATCGTTGCCAAATTCTATCCATCGCAGTCTCGGTAACCTTGCCAGCACAGAAAAATCCGATATAGGTGTACGCCAAGCATTTAGACGATCCAGACTGATGAGACTCGCCAGGGGCGAGACATCCGATATAGGGTTGCCATCAATCCCGATCCCATTCAATTTTATTAATTTTCGCAGCGGGGATAAATCGGTAATTGCGTTCTGCTCAAGCCCCAACCAATCAACATTAGTCAAGTTGGCGAGCGGTGACACATTGGTGATTCTATTCCCTCGGAGTTTGATGTTATTGAGTCGTGTTAGATCCTTCAGTGGCGAGAGGTCTGATATTGCATTGTGCCGGAATTCTATCCGTTCCAATCTTGTAGCATGCTCAAGCCCCGTCAAATCAGTGATGCCCCTCTCATCGGCATCAATACGCGTCAACCGCGCTAAATCTACCTCAGTGATTGGCTCATTCGGTGCTTTACCAAGTGTCTCTGCAATTGCCTCACGAAGATTTGGATCCGGGATGAGATCACCAGTAAACGAGGGACGAGGCGGTGGAGGTGGTGGAGGCGGCGGCGTATCTTCAGAATTGAGTGCCGAAATCACCTCCGAGAACTGAGCCGTCCACGCATCGCGCTTCACATTGCCACCCGTCAACAGACCCGTCAAACCCAGACGTTGTAAACTCGACTTCTCCGCAATTTCCGAGAGGAAGGCTTCTGTTTCTAAACCGACGGCAGCAGCGGCGTAGGATGCCTCAATAGGTCCATGAAACTCTTCATAGAACCGATGCACAGGTTCTATACCCCCAAATACACCACCCGTCGATTCCAACGCAGCCTTGTAACGTGACGTATCCTGAGCAACAAGCACACCCATCACCGCGTTTTCCACATACAGACGCAACGCATGATCCTTATCGTAAACCGGAGACACCGTCTGCTCTATCACAGATCGAACACCATCTTCAAAATCTTTCATTCCCTCCGTGTGGCAACCGATACACGACAGACCATTACGCACAGCAGGATCACTCGCCGCTGGATTCGATACAATCTCCGTCGGCGCAACATCTATCCGATTCCCGAAACCGTCCGCAATGTAGTATGCCTGTAACCCGTTCGGCAGATTGAAGATCACTTCACCCCCATCCCGCTCGAAAGACAACGGATGCGTGAAGATATTCTGTGCACCCGCACTCCCTGCGAAGTCGTGGCTCTTCCAATACGCACCATACGGGGAGGTGTGGCGTTCTACAACCCGATTGTGATTCGAGACACCTGAATCGTTGGTGCCGGCACGCCAGACGCGCACCCCTGGGGCACTTTGGATATTCCGATCAACATCTATGCGGAGTTCTCGTTCCAACTCCTGCTCTGTTTCAGGGAGTGCGAGGATGTCGTGGTAGAGGGGAGGTAAGGATGCCGTGGCGAGAAACCAATCGGCATATACAAACGGCACTTCACAGTTCATTTCTTGCCGGAGGAGTACGAGTTTGCTATAGAGAGGCGCTTGTGTAACTGCGTCAAAATCAATCAGATATGGATAAACCGCTTCAATCTGCGTCCATGCGTTGCGAGTGTCCCATTCGTAATCCCGCAGGTCGATGTAGAAAATCGTCTCAGCTGGGTCAATCGGTTGTGGGTTGGTAATCTGGAATCCCCAGGAGAGACTGTTGACGAGTTTTGAGAGGGCGACTTGATACGCTGCAAGAGCCTCGGGTCCATTGCCGGCGTTATAGAGATGCGTGGTCGTGAAATAGCGTGCGAAGGGACGATTAAAGGCATCCAGCGTGTTCAAGTGATTTTGGATGGTTGTGAGCATAGCATCGGTAGAGATGAAGTTGACATCGTGTTGGATTTCCCAACTCGGTGCCCCTGCCTGAATCCAGTTGCTGATCGTTGCAATCGCGTCATCTGAAAGTTGACTCCCTAAGGGCATCCGTTTCGTGGGGTCGGGATGCGTGAGGCGCGTATAGAGTTCAGATTGCAGTGGGTTGCTTGGCACAACCGCACCAGAATCGATTAAACCTGCTGCGGATTCAATAACGATTTGCTCTGTAAAAGCACCGTGGGGTCCGTGGCAGCTGAGGCAGTTTTGTTCAAGGATAAGATAAGCTTGCTGTGCGATGTCTTGTTGTGCCGCAACGGTTTGATAGCCTGCGATCAGCACACATAAGAGTCCGATTTTGATGAGACGTTTCATATTTTTCTCCTCTTTATTTTGCTATCAACATTTTACGAGTCGCAGTGAAATCCCCAGCAGTAACGGAGTCGCGTGTAGACTCCGTGGACAATGTATAGAAATAGACCCCGCTCGCGACAGATTCACCCATCTCATTTTTACCATCCCAATATGCCGCACGATCCCGTTGTTGGTAGATACCTGCGGGTTGATGTCCAAAATCTAATATCCGGACTAAAGTGCCATTCGCTGCATAGATACGGATCTGAACATCGGCAGCCGTTGCGAGTTGATACGGTATCCACGTCTCTGGATTGAAGGGGTTCGGATAATTAGCGAGCAACTGTGTCTCACGCGGCATCAGAGCGGCTAAAAGCCGTTGGAGACTCGCGATGCCTTGTTGGAAAGCAAGGGAACCGTCGTTCTCGGCGTGTGCTTGTGCTATCCATGCCCGTAGCGTTTCTGGAGAGAGTTGACCGAATATAAAGTTAGAAGGCGCGGCGGGTATCGTCGCGTCTATATTGCTTGCGACAAAGTTAAGGTCTAAGATGTTAACCCTTCCATCACCGTTCACATCCGATCGTGGATTTGTCGGTTTGTTTCTTTCAAAATCACGTGCTACAAAAATCAGGTCCAAAATACTCACGATTCCATCTTCATTTACATCCGCCACCCGGACGAAGCCTATAGGAGTTGGAGGACTCTGGGTCCATACGGTGTAGTCCGTCCCACTCTCAAATCCGAAAAAGCCGCTCCACCACCCCTCACCTTCGTAGACAGCGATCAAGAGGGCGTTTGTTCCGGCTCTTAACGTAACAGGGAAATTCTCTTTGTAACCGTCCGCGTCTCTGTCAACGGCGTTGGTATGGACCAATGTACCGTTGAGCCAGACCTTAACAGCATCGCCGCTGCCGACAAACATCCGTGTATTTTGTACGCGTGGCGAATCGAGGTTTATAGAACCGTAAACGACATGGTGATCTATATTACCGGTGCCTAAGCCGATGGTATTCACGAGTTCATTGATGTTATTGCCACCCTTTCTGGGGATTCTCCCTAATGTCCAGACTTTATCCCCAACGGCATCTCCTTCCATCGCTCCCTGTCTTGCAATCCTTAATTCTGTCATGCTGCCACCACTGACTTGTGAGAGAAAATCTGTTTGAGAAGCGGCTGCCCTTGAGCCCGACAGTCCGTTTGTTGGCACGATAACCCACAACCAAGGTCCCTGTATTTTTGGCGCATTGCCTGCGAATCCAGGATTATTGTTTCCAACGATAGTGACACTCTCAGGGAAGACATCCAGCGGCGAAAAGTCTACTATCTCATTATCTTGAAGTTCAATACGGGTCAGGTTGGACAAAGATGCAAGCGGGGAAACATCAGATATCTGGTTATTTTCAAGATTTAGATGTGTCAGTCCCGTTAATGTCGCCAATGGCGAGAGGTCCGAAATTTCGTTATCTGCAAGATAGAGTTCTCTCAAGGTTGTGAACCCTTCCAAAACAGAGAGATCGGAAATTTCCCCGCTGCCAATATCTAACTCCTGCAACTTCGGTAACTTCGTCAAGGCAGACAAGTTTAGTATAGGCGTGCCCGAAGAGTGAAAACGCCTCAGGCTGATTAAACCCGTAAGCGGGGACAGGTCTGCTAACGGATTCTCGCTCATCAACACCCGATCAAGCCTTATCAAATCTGAGATCGGTGATAAATCGGTTATCACATTATGTGAGATATTTAGTTCTCTTAAGTTGATTAACCCTTTAATCGGCGAGAGATCGGATATTAGATTATGATGAACATGCAATTCCTCCAAGTTAATCAGACCTGAGAGGGGTGATAAGTCGGATATCACGTTATCCTCCACATTTATGTGATGCAGCTGAATCAATCTTGTGAGGGGTGATAAGTCCGATATTAGATTATGACGAAGTTCTACACTCCTCAGATTTGCTGCAGCTTCCAGTCCGTTCAAATCTCGGATGCTTCTGTCAACTGCATCAAGTTGGTCCAACGTCGCCATCTCATCTGCCGTAATTGCGGCACTGGGTGTTTTGTCGAGTGTTTCATTAATAGCAGCTCGCAAGCCAGTGTCTGGAACATTAACGGTCTGTGCGGGTGCCGTTGGTGGAAATATCAAGCACACCGTCACGCTGAACATGAATAGGTGAATCAGTATCTGTTTCGTTTTCGTAAGTGGCATAATACAAAAATAACCCAATTTGGCTCTCGGTGTTTGGGCAAAATTTAGGTTCAACTCCTTTTCTATTGCTGATGTGATTGACAATCAATTTTCAAATTAAAAATAAAATCCGTGTAGTGCTGAGAAATAAAGCATACCTTAAAATACGAGTTAACGTCAATGCTTTTTTCCGAATCTCCAGATTTTAACTTGACAAAATTCTAACAATTTTGAATAATGCAAGAAACATCGTAAATCAGCAATTTGGGGCATGAAATATCTGCCGCAAAGACATTCTAACCTCCATATTCAATAGAAAGGGAGGAATCTCACAAGGAGAAGAAAAGTGGTTCGTGTATTTGTTTCTATAGGATGTGTTGCTCTACTGCTATGTGTGTTGTTCCCCATCGAACCCGTAAGCGCACAGCGCGATGAAGGGACAGTTGCCGCGATCTGGGATTTTAATAATGGAGATGCCAAAGATGCTTCAAAGAAAGGTGTGAATGGTAATTTCGCTGGAAAACCGCAAGCTGTCGAGGGTATCTCTGGAAAAGCGTTGAAGTTCAACGGCAAAAGTGACGGTATTAAACTGCCAGATTCCGCGGATATTAACACCGGTGGCCCCTATACCGACCGGACGGTCGCTGCATTATTCAACTGCGACGACGTGAAGATTGATGATCGAAAGCAGGTAATTTTTGAAGAAGGCGGCGCGACACGCGGGTTAATCATCTACGTGCATGGCGGTAAGGTTTATGTCGGCGGATGGAATCGCGCCGAGTACAACTGGAACGGGGCATGGCCCTTCGCAGAGGTTAAGTCAAAGCGGTGGTATCATGTCGGCTTAGTGATTCGCGACGGTGCAGCGAAGGTAGAAAGTAATAAGTTTGAAATGTGGCTAGATGGCAAACGTATCGCCCAAGAAAAGGGTGGACAGTTGCACGCACATTCTGACGATATCGGCATCGGTCATCTCAACCAGAACACTGTCTATCATGATGGTACCGGTGCTGGTCAAACTGATGTTGACTGGTTTGGTGGTATAATCGACGAAGTTCTTGTCTATGGCTCCGCTTTTGACGAGGCAGATTTTACAGAACTCGCGTCGCCCTTGAGCGTCGAAGCGCAGGGCAAATTTACAACCACCTGGGGACACCTGAAAGCCCAACGCACTGAAAACTAACCTCAGCTCTCAGACTGAGGTTCAACAATAAAATCCATAAAGGAGATCGTCATAATGGTAAAATATCGTTCCATTTTCGTATTGAGTATTTTACTTATATTTATTACTGCAGCCACTCATGCAGCAAAAGACGAAGCGACTGTTGAAGGTAAGTGGAGTCTTGAAGACTTAGATGTCGTCGATACCTCTGGGAAAGGTTTAGATGGCACAATTGTGGGGGACCCCGAAATCGTTGAGGGTCCTGTCGGTTCAGCTTTACGTTTCGACGGCATAGATGATGGGGTCCACCTCCCCAATGACGTGGGTATTAATACCATTGCACAGCCCGATTTCTACTCGGATCGGACGATTGCCTGTTACTTTAACTGCGATGATGTAGATATCGCCGACCATAAGCAGACGCTTTATGAAGAAGGCGGTGCAACACGAGGCTTTAATCTCTACGTCTTCGACGGAGAGGTTTATGTCGGCGCATGGAACCGAGCAGAATACAACTGGGATGGCGCGTGGCCCGCTGTCGCCATAGAATCAGGGGTGTGGTATCACGTGGCTCTGGTGTTACGCGACACCACGAACGCAGTTGAAGCCGAAAAATTTGAACTGTGGCTTAACGGCGAACTCATCGCCAATGAAGACGGCGGGGCAATGTATGGGCACGGTGCCGCTATCGCTATCGGTAAGGTCAATGGCGACACCGTTTTTCACGATGAAGTGATTTCAGGCACGGATGTCCACTACTTCGGCGGTAGTGTAGATGAACTCATCGTCTATAATTCTGCTTTCGATGAAGCCGATTTGGCTGAATACGCCGAAGCAGTCGTAAGTGTTGAACCGCAAGACAAGTTCACCACAACATGGGCGAACATCAAGGCACAACGCACGCTGCGGTAGTATTTATCTAATTTGTGCTTGTATGTTGTAGGGCAAGGTATGATGCCTTCGCCCTACATTTTTTAATGAAGAGGCTCAAAACATGTTAGGCGCAATTATCGGAGACATTGTCGGTTCCATCTATGAACCGAAAGATAGCCGGATCAAAACCAAAGATTTTCCTCTCTTCAGTGACAACTGTCGTTTCACAGATGACTCGGTTTGCACGACAGCCGTCGCTGATGCGCTTTTACACAATCTTCCACCAGCAGAGACGATGCGTAAATGGGGTCGTCGGTATCCAAACTGCGGTTTCAGTCAAATATTCAAACAGTGGATCGCTTCCGAGGCGGACACACCCAATTGCACCCTCCGTAACGGCGCAGCAATGCGCGTCTCGCCAACGGCATTTCTGAATCGAGATGACCTCAACGCTGCACTTCTCGATGCAGAGAAAGTAACCGTTATCAGCCACGACCATCCGGAAGGGGTAAAAGGGGCACAGGCAACAACTCACGCCATCTGGCTCGCCTATCGCGGTGAAAGTGTCGCAAGCATTCGCGAGGTTATCACTACCGAATACGGCTACGACTTGACGCAGACAGTGGACGCTATCCGATCCGACTACGCTTTTGATATGACCTGCCCAGGTACAGTCCCGCCAGCCGTCACGTGCGCTTTGGAATCAGAGGACTATGAAGATGCTGTACGCAATGCGATCTCTTTAGGCGGTGATTCGGATACGCTCGGCGCAATCGCAGGCGCGATCGCTGAAGCACTACACGGAATTCCCGAAGCCATTAAAACAGAAGCAGAGAACCGTTTCCTCTTGCCCAAAGCACCGGACATCGTAGAACTGATCCGAGAGATGTATCGGACGGTCAATAACTAATCCTGCGACAACTCACCTATACCAAATTGTCCTAATTTAACTCATTCTCCCTGCCAATTTAGCACATAGGATGCCAAAGTGTCACACGATCAACCGTAGGGGTATCCCTTGCGGATACCTATATTGGACAGGCACAAAAAAGAATATATTGGGCAGGCTCAAAACCTGTCCCTACCCTCAACTATCCAATCTCAACGTCCAGAGAAAAGTGGCATAGATTTTGCTACATCTATGTAGAACTGATTTGAATACACTTTGAATAAAATAGAAACAATATAGGAGGCATATTATGAGATTTGATAGATTTACAATTAAAGCACAAGAAGCACTCCAGACAGCACAAAGTTTAGCCTCAGATGCCCAAAGCCCCGAACTGGGTGTTGAACACCTGATGTTGGCTCTCATTGGGCAAACTGACGGAATTGTCACACCGATTTTCCAGAAATTAGGTGCTGATATTCCCGGAATTACCTCAGCAATTGAGGATCTCGTTCAAAAGACACCCAATGTGCAAGGCGCGGCAGCTGAAATGCGTATTGCTCCTGCACTGCAATCCGTATTAGACGGTGCCTTCAAAGAGGCAACGGCACTTAAAGACGAATACGTCAGTACAGAACATCTCCTGATCGCGTGTGCTGAAGCTAAGCAAACCGAGGTCGGCAAAATCCTTCGGGAAGCGAGTGTAACGAAAGATAAAATCCTCAAGGCACTCGTTGACATCCGTGGCAACCAACGGATAACCGATCAGAATCCAGAGGATAAGTATCAGGCACTCACCCGATTTGGTCGAGAGTTAACGCAAGAAGCGATTTCAGGAAAACTCGATCCGGTTATCGGACGTGATGATGAAATTCGTCGTGTGATGCAAGTCCTTTCCCGCAGGCGGAAAAACAACCCCGTGCTCATCGGTGAACCCGGTGTCGGGAAAACGGCGATTGTGGAAGGACTCGCACAACGCATCGCTGACGGCGATGTTCCAGAAAGCCTTCGCGAGAAACGGCTCATTGCACTCGATTTAGGCGCACTTATTGCCGGCAGTAAATATCGCGGTGAATTTGAGGACAGATTGAAAGCTGTCCTTGCCGATATAGAACAGGCAGAAGGACAAGTCATTCTGTTTATTGACGAACTGCATACCATTGTCGGTGCGGGTGCCGCGGAAGGTGCCGTTGATGCCTCGAATATGCTCAAACCGGCACTGGCGCGCGGTGAACTCCGATGCATCGGTGCAACCACGCTCGATGAGTATCGTAAACATATTGAAAAGGATGCCGCCTTGGAACGCAGATTCCAGCCCG
The DNA here is from genome assembly GCA_028820845.1 of Candidatus Poribacteria bacterium. Lineage (NCBI taxonomy): Bacteria > Candidatus Poribacteria > Candidatus Poribacteria bacterium. Next base: position 20,230 of record JAPPII010000074.1, on the reverse strand, counting down.
TACAGGTTGAAGAACCGTCGGTGGAAGACACGATTGCGATCCTGCGGGGTTTGAAGGAACGCTATGAGACACATCACGGCGTGCAAATTCAGGACAATGCAATTGTTGCTGCTGCGACGCTTTCAAAACGCTATATCTCGGAACGGTTTTTACCCGATAAAGCCGTGGATTTGGTGGATGAAGCGGCATCGCGCCTGCGGATTGAAATCGATAGCGTGCCGGAGGCAATTGACGAGGTGGAACGCCGTATCATCCAGCTCCAAATCGAACAGCAAGCATTGGAGAAAGAAGAGGACACCGCGTCCCAACAACGACTTGAAAAACTGATTGCTGAACTTGCTGAACTTAAAGAGAAAGCAAACGCCCTGAAAGCTACGTGGCAGAACGAAAAGGCGAATTTGATGCAGATCGGTGAACTCATGGAACAGATTGAGGCACTCCGTATTGAGTCGGAACAAGCCAAACGTTCGGGCAATCTCGGTAGAGCCTCAGAACTGGAATACGGCAAAATACCGGAACTGGAGTCCCAACTCAGCACCATCCGAGAAGCCCTGGAAACAGATGCGCACGGCACACAGATGTTGAAAGAGCAAGTCAGTGCAGAGGATATTGCCGAAATCGTAGCGAAATGGACGGGTATCCCTGTTTATCGGTTGATGGAAGGTGAGACGCAGAAACTCCTTCACATGGAAGAACGCCTGTGCGAACAGGTCATTGGACAGGACGAAGCAGTGAGTGCTGTTTCTAACGCAATCCGGCGCGCCCGCGTCGGCCTCGGCGACCCGGATCGTCCGCTCGGTTCTTTCCTCTTCATGGGTCCGACGGGTGTTGGCAAAACGCACCTCGCCAAATCGCTTGCGGAGTTCCTTTTCGACGACGCAAACGCTATGGCGCGTATCGACATGAGCGAGTACATGGAAAAACACACCGTCTCGCGACTCATCGGCGCGCCGCCGGGATACGTCGGCTACGACGAAGGCGGGCAGCTCACAGAGGCAGTCCGACGACATCCGTATTGTGTCATCTTACTCGACGAGGTAGAGAAGGCGCATCCAGAGGTGTTCAACGTCTTACTCCAGATGCTCGACGACGGTAGAATGACGGACGGGCAAGGACGCACAGTCGATTTCAAGAACACGGTTGTTATTATGACTTCCAATATCGGTAGTCAATGGATTAGTGATGCGCTCTTGGACGGAAAGGAAATTCGGCGTAAGGTAGTGGAAGCCGTACAAGCACATTTCCCACCGGAATTCCTGAACCGTATTGACGATCTGATTATCTTTGACCGGCTCGACATTGAGGCGTTGCAGCGGATTGTCACACTGGAACTGGCGCAGCTGAGTCTTCGCTTCGCGGAGAAGGAGATGACCTTGACACTCACAGAACCTGCGAACGCGGAGTTGGTGAAACGTGGATTTGATCCTGTCTACGGCGCACGTCCGCTCCGACGGACAATCCAGCGCGATATTCTCAATCCGTTGGCTATTGAGATGTTAGAGGGTAACTGCCAGGACGGTGATGCGATTGCTGTGGATTTTGAAGGTGAAGGGTTCGTTTTCAGGAAGGCGTGATTTAGCTGACACAAACCATGCAAGGCGAGGTCTTCGTGCCTCGCCCTCTTTATTGTAGTTTTACGTGCATTCGTCTGCTCTAAAACCCGTGAATTCAATTTGACATAGGCAAAGTTTTCATGGTATCCTTTAGCAAAAAAAGGAAAGAAAAATATAAAAGAATACACTGCTAAGGGAGGGGAAAATGAGACGTTTTGGCACCCAAGGTCCCGTGCATCCAGCGGAAAACTATGTCGTCGCACGCATCGAGAAAATTAACGATTTCATCAACCGCATTAAAGACGGTAAGTATATTGTCATTTTTGCGCCGCGTCAAACCGGTAAAACGACCTTCTTTCAGCGTGCCTTGGACAGACTCATCACAGAAGAACCTACCTATTTCCCGATTCCGCTGAATTTTGATATCTATAAAAACCTTTCCCCTTCCACTTTCTACGGGCATCTCTACCAACAGATTCGCCAAGGAATTGAACAGGTTTTCCAGCACCGTGACATTGCTCCCTCAGATGCTTTAACGGAATTTTTGACAAATACAGGGCTTGCCGATCACCTTTCCCTGTTGGAATTCTTTAGGGAGTTTGCAAATTTTTTGGACGTTGAATGTAACGAGCAAAAGGTTGTCATCGTTATCGACGAGTTTGACGGCATTCCGCAAGCCGCACTGAGTGATTTTCTCCACACCCTCCGCCACATCTACATTGCTGGTAAACCGCGATGCCCCCATAGCGTCAGCATTGTCGGCGTTAAGAGTATCAACCAACTTAACTACGATCGATCCATCTCTCCGTTCAATATCCAGGATGAGTTCCATTTACCGAACTTCACGCGAGAGGAAGTACAAGACCTGCTTGGACAATACACGGATGAAGTCGGCCAAACCTTCAATCCAGCGGTTATCACATCTATTCATAAACAGACTGCCGGCCAACCTGTGCTTGTCAATCGACTCGCGCAGATTCTCACAGAGGAGTTTGATATTCCGAAAGCGGAAACGATCACGATGTCGCATTTTATAACGGCACACACACAACTCCTCTACAGCCAAAACACCAACATTGTGCATCTGACAACTAATATTCGTAAAGATCCGCGCTTTGAAAAAATTCTGATGAGAATCACAGCACACGAGGATGGGGTACCTTTCAACCCGCACGATGAGCTCATCAACATCCTTGCCACCTATGGCGTTATTTCCAAAGGCACAGACAATATGTGTGACATTGCTAACCCAATTTACCTATATGCTATCCTACAAGCATTCAAGCCTACGGTAAATGGGCTTGAGGAGAAATATTTCCCTGAAAACAACATCATAGGTTTCCGGGCTTACCTCACGAACACGGGACAGATTGACATGGAGTCGTTACTTGATAACTTCAGGGACTTCATCGCGCGGGCAGGCTTTCAAATTCTGCAAGTGCCGCAAACGCCACAAGAATCTGTCGGCAGACATCTCCTTCTCACCTACCTTGATGGGTTCGTCCAAGCGGTGGGGGGCAACATGTTCCTTGAAGTCCAAATGGGTCGTGGGCGGATAGATCTTTGTATTGTCTACAACCAACGAAAATATATCGTTGAGACCAAGATTTGGAGAGGCGAGAGACGATATCAAGCAGGCAAAAGGCAGCTCGCTGCGTATCTCAAATTGGAGAACGCGATAGAAGGGTACTATGTCGTCTTTGATCACCGTGAAGCCTCGGAACCACGGGTAGAGACAGAGACGGTGGAAGGTTTCACGATTCGGAGTTATGTCATTCCTGTGATACAAAAAAAGCCCTCAGATAGGAGCACTGAGAATGCTTAAACACATCATAGATCCCGAAGTTGAAGAATACGAAGATGTCTACGATGACCATGAATACTTCGTGGCCCAAGAGATGCAGCAACGCGAGGGAACGCTCTTGAAACAGGGCGGTGAATTCAAAGTCTCTGTTTGGCTAACATCCGAAGATGCCAAGGTCGTGATAAAACTTGCTGAGGAACGCGGGATACCAGCGGGCGAACTTATTGACGAATGGATTTATGAACGCATTAATGAAGCATTAGACATAGGGACCTAACCGTTCGTAGTAGGGCAATTTATTGCCCGTTTTGCTAAGTTTCAAACTGAGCTTGCAACGGAAAGGAGAAATCAATAATGAAACACTCAAACTGGACAGAAGCCGACTCACGCAAATGCAAGCAGATTTGGGCGGAATACCAGAAACAGCACGATATTACGGACCGTATTGGACAGACAGCTGGGATCGATCCGAAAAGCGGACGAATTTGGTTCGGCGATTCTGCAATAGACATTGTTGAACAACGTAGTACTGAAGGCTTAACTTCCCCACTTTTCTTTGAACGTATCGGCTACGAAGCCTATCTTTGGAAAGGTGGGCGACGGTGATTCAAGGAAGAGTGTCAGATGCAGGAGTACCAGTAATCACTCTCTCCATAGAGGGGCAAGCCTGGGAGGCGACTATCGATACAGGTTTTAACGGAGATTTGGAACTGTCTGAAGCTTTACGAGATAGATTAAACCCACAATATATAGGAAAAGTGACTTCTGTATTAGCTGGCGGGCAAAGGATCGTGGAGGAACTTTACCGGGTTAATTTTCCGTTTGATGGCAAGATGATTCAGGCAGAGGCAACCTTCGTGGTCGGTAGTGAAATTCTCATAGGAACCCATTTGCTACGAGAATATCGCCTACAGATTGATTTTGTCAGGCGAACTATTATGTTGGAAAGGGATTTCATTACTGAGGCATCGATCGATTAGTCCTCCGGGCATTATATGTGTCGTAGCACGGTCCCATTTCCTTTTACTCCTAACCGGACATTATGTGTATAGTTTTAGAACTCATAGCGAGTACGCGCTAAGAGTTGTTGAAAGTTATACGCAAGTTAATCATAGAATATGCTAAATATCGAAACCCTAAACGCGTTTCTTTGAGTTTATCATAGCTCAGTGCGAGCTTCCGATAAGTGTCTTGCCACCCGAAAGTTCGCTCAACTTTATATCGGTCTTTGTATAAATCTTTTCTAAACCACCGGAACTTACGAGCAATGACGATAGGGGTCTTAGCATTCCGCCGGTTTGGATAGATCACTGGAATCAACCCATGTGCTTTGATAAGGTCATGATTCGCCTTAGAATCAAACCCAGAATCCAGCGTGAGCGCGGATGCCTTCAGATCCATGCCAATCCGATGACTCAAGGTCATAAGACCGGTAAAGGCTTGCGGCAAAAGCGTTGTATCATGTTGGTTGACGGGGTGCGTCGTTATCCAAGCAATGATGAATCCATGATTATCAGTGATGGTCAGTTCTTTTTCACCTTTCTGGTGTTTGTGTCCTGAATATCCAGTGCCATTGCCCCTTTTTTGACGACCATATTGGATCCATCTCCATGAAGACGAGACGTGTCAAGTTGTTCAGTCTCCAGCAGATGTATCACCGATGCTTCAAAGAGTTTCTCATAAGAACCGTCTTTTGACCAACGATTATGCCATTTATAGACATTCGACCAATGGAGTTCATTCCGCCGGGTTCGGAGTCGATCCCATTACATGCCAGTATGTAAAACATAGAGGATATAGTTGAATATCTTATAGAAGGAGAGTTTCGGCTTCGGACCTTTGATGCGTTTCGATAGATGTGGCAAAATATACCGATTAAAATCCTTGCGGGAAACCTGCTTTGGAATACCCTTGTATCTTGGGGTCTCCTTTTGAGTTGCTTCTAACATAATAGCACCTTTCATAAAGGAATAGCGATCTAAACGGAAAAAAAAGACATAAACTATCTGCTCTAATTCCACTATTTTACCACATCCTTATGTTTTACTCAATATGACTTCTTACATAAAAACGGGGGATTTTATATGTCTCATCGCCATAAGGTTTTCGTGAGTTACCATCATGAAAACGATCAAAAGTATAAAGATCTGTTTGAAGAATTATTTTCAGAGGTTCACCACATCATGGAGTCGAGATCCGTTCAAGATGATGATATCGATCCCAACACCAAGACAGAAACTGTCCGTCAAATAATCCGGGACGATTACCTTCAAGATTCCACGGTGACGGTGGTTTTGATTGGGACAGAGACGTGGAAAAGAAAACACGTAGATTGGGAAATTGCGGCGAGCATAAGTCACACAAAGGCAAGTGACCGTTCTGGACTTATCGGTATTTTTTTGCCTGCCCATTGCGATTATGGTAGGGATAAATACAACCCCTATATTATACCACCGCGTTTGTATCGTAATGCAGAATGCGGATATGCAAAATTGTACGATTGGCATACCAACCCTAATCTCGTACAAGCGTGGATACATGAAGCTTTCAAGCGGCGGAAACAGGAGAATCTGAATCCCCATAATTCCGATCTACTGTTTGGCAAAAACCGTACTGGAGATAGTTGGCAAAAATGAAATTCTCAAATTGGCTTGAAAAATGGGGAATGTCTTCTCTGAAGATCACGCCTCCTTTCCTACAAATGGAGTGGACCCCAAAAGCAGCTGACAAAAACGCTGCCTGGGCACTCTATATCGAATTGTTAACACGGATTACCGCACAACTCTTACCTATTGAATATGGCGATGAAAAAACGGCTTTAGACAGCGTCTATTCACTGTTTGCAACCACAAGAAAAGTTATCAGAGAACACGGGCCAGAGTGTATAAACTTCACAAAAATCGCGATTGTTGTTCTTAATCAAGTTGTTCGTCCTTTCACAGCAAAGTGGCATCGGAAAAGTCTGGCAGGCGACTTTGAGGACGAAACGGAACGTGCCGTTTTCCGCCAAGAACTCAACGCGCTGCAGGCGGAGTTACGCAAGTATTCTCAAATGTTAGCAGACATCGCTGGGGTTGAGGATTTAACTGACCTTGAGGAAACAAAGGATAGTGTGTAAATATCAATGACTCATGCCGATTCGTGGTTTTTTCAAAAAATTTAACTTGCAAAAAATTTGCAAATACGATAACATTAAAAAGTGCCTGAGTCTATTGAAAACTCGCAAATTCTGCTAAAAAGGGTTTAGATATGCTATTATATGAACATAGTTCTCTTATTGATAAATTGTTAGGTAGTAATATGCACTATCGAGTGCCGCTTTACCAACGACGTTACGTATGGAATGAAATGAATTGGGATACGCTTTGGAAGGATATTCTTTTTCAACTAAAAATAAAAGAACAACAAGAAGAGGAGAACCACCCAACCCATTTTATGGGGCCTATTGTGACGCGTTCTATTGGTAAGAAGGCATATGAAGTGATTGATGGACAACAACGCCTTGCAACCTTCCAAATTATCCTTTGTGTTATCAGGGATCTATGCAACACACAAGATGATCCTCAAAAACGAACGTTGGCACGTTCTGCAGCTAAATACATAGTAAATGACGAAGATGTCTTAATAGACGATCCTGACTATGAATTCACATTCAATCCGACAGAACATGATCGACCTGCATTTAGTCTAGTCACCTCCAAAGAGTATGGGAAGAACAGAACAAATTCCGATGGGCATAGCATTCTTAAAGCCTATGACCATTTTTCAAATCTGATTCAAGAATATGTGGGAGACAATCTCGATTTTGAAAAAATGCGTCGACTATTTCGTTCCATTACAGATAGATTCAGTTTCATTCATATAAACCTTCGTAGTGAAGACGAGCATCCGGCAAAGGTATTTGCCTCGATTAATGCAACTGGCAGGAAACTTTCGGAGTTCGATTACCTGAGAAACGATCTGTTCCTACGCGCTGAAAATAAAGCTGAGGATTTCTATGAGGCTCATTGGGATTTTGAAAAGGATCCAGATTATTGGAAGGAACATAGGTTAGATTCGTTTTTCCGGAGGTTTCTGATGGCAAAACAGGGGCCTGATTGTTTTGAAAAGAATGTAAAACCATTTGAAGTCTATCAACAGTATAGAGAAGAACTAACCACCGGACAAGGAATCAAATATGAATTTCAAGAATTAAGTAGATGGGCAAATTCCTATCGACAGTTACGATGTGAAACAAGTTTTAAGACCCACGAGAGGTTTTGCAAAGATCTTAACCTTCGTGATTTGGACTCATTCCTATTATACGTAAAGCACAATCAGGAGAATGATTTAAACGAAGTTTGCTGGCTTGCGCAGTCATATATAGTGAGGCGAATGCTTGTTCTTGAAGATGCAACATATAGTCATACACAGATAATTAAGAGCAGCTACAAGGCGATAGACGGTTTCTTTTCTTCTGTGATGTCTGACAAGAGCAGCTTCTCCAAAGACTCATTCGCAAAATGTCTTTATAATTCATGCGGGGGCTGGCCAGACGACAAGGATGTTGCGACTGCCTTTGAGAATGTGAATTCCAAAAATGCGGATTTCATTACTTACATGTTTTATCAAATGACTGGGAATGAAGAGCAACGGTATGGCCAGAAACCGCTAAATTGGGGTCTCTATATGAAACTTTTACAAGAAATTGCTGACCTTTTGGCTTTAGGTGATGGATCTGATGGCCCTGTTAGCCTTTTTAGTTCTGTGTGGCCATCCCCTTCCTACTTTCTTTAAAGCGGATCTTTGAAGTGCTACCGTTTATTTAAACCAAAAATTCGTAAAGTTAAGACAAGTTTTGTTTCTCAAATTCGACAGGTGTCAAATACCCTAATGCTGAGTGAGGACCCTCTGGTTATATACACTTATAGGTAAAATGACCGATACGTGCTTTTTTTAATGAAATTTGGCAGCCGTCGTTTTTCGTACTAAATGAAAGTAAAATTAGGAGGATTTAGAGATGTCGATTAATGCGCAAGCTAACAGTATTGATGAATTGTTTAGTAGTAATGTGCACTATCGAGTGCCGCACTACCAACGACGTTATGTTTGGGATGAAACAAATTGGGATACCCTTTGGAAGGATATCCTTTTTCAAATAAGAAGTGAAGATCACCCTACGCATTTCACAGGGCCTATTGTGACGCGTTCTATTGGCAAGAAGGCATATGAAGTGATTGATGGACAGCAACGCCTTGCAACCTTTCAAATCATCCTGTGCGTTATTAGGGATCTATGCCAAACACAAAATGATGATACTCAACAAAGTAAATTGGCAAGTGCTGCATCCAAATACATAATAAATGACGAAGATGTCTTAATAGACGATCCAGATTATGAATTTACATTTGTTCCGACAGACTTCGATCAACCTGCATTCAAGCAAGTCATCTCTGGAGAGTATTGGCAGGAGTATTTGCAAAGGCAAAACGGAGCAAATTCCGATGAGCATAGGATTCTTGGAGCTTACATCCATTTTGCAAATGTGATTCGAGAATATTTCGGAGAAAATCCCGCTTTTGAAAAAATGCGTCGCCTATTCCGTTCTATCACAGACAATTTTATGCTTGTTAATCTAGAACTCGGTAGTGAAGATGAGCGTCCCGAACAAGTATTTGCGTCGATTAATGCGACCGGAAGGAAACTTTCGGAGTTCGATTACCTGAGAAATGATCTGTTCCTGCGCGCTGAAAATGAAGCTGAGCGTTTCTATAAGGATTACTGGGTTTTTGAAAACGATTCTCAGTATTGGGATGAAGATAAACTTGAATCGTTTTTCCGGTCGTTTCTGATGGCAAAACAGGGACCTGATTGTTTTGAAAAGAACGTAAAACCTTTTGAGTTATATTGGGAATATAGTAAGGCACTAACCGATGAGCAGGATATTAAATATGAATTTGAGCAATTAAAAAATTACGCGGTGTTTTATAAGGAAATGACTGATCCTAAGATGAAAACTTACCGACTACAGTTTCATGAGGATCTTAATCTTATTTTTGACAATCTTAATCTTACGAGTTTGCACCCATTCATGTTGTTCATCAGAAATGAAGTTGACTTATGTGATAGTGAACTTACCAAGGTTTTTACTATGTTGGAGTCTTACATCGTGCGGGGTTTACTACGTAATGGAGTTAATGAAGACAAGCATGTATGTAGAAGAATAAACAATTTCTTTTCTCACCTAATTCCCAATCAAAACAGCGGTGAATCTGCAAGTAGAGTATTTGGAAAATTTAGAGTTGAAGAATTTGCAGAATTTCTATTTCGGCAAGGCAAACCAGGTGAAGGTAAACGGTGGCAACATGATGGTGCAGTTTTGAATGGTTTGCGGAGGGTTGGATATCAAATACGCCATGGCGGACCCCGTGTTGAAATACCTGCTTGGAATATGCTATGTTACATTTTATATCGAATTGAACTTTGGAAGATTGAAAGTTGGAATCAAGAAAATCCATCAGAGGAACCGAAAGAAATCACGTTCTATCTTAAGGATTTTTTACGCCGGACTAGGGACGATGATCAGGAGAGTGTCATTCAACCTATAAGTGCTTTGTCCGTGCAGCAAATAATGCCTCCATTAAAACAGTATAGGCTAGAGAATTCATTTAGCATAGGGAATCTAGTCTTTTGCACGGAGTATCTTCCAAACCAACTTTCGTTTCTTGATAAAAAAAGGAAGTTGTCAGAAGGTGATAACGCAGATATTATACTGAACAAAGAGATATGTGAAAAGTATGAGAATAATAACACGTGGGACGTAGCACAAATTAGGCAGCGAGAGAGGATGTTATTAGACTGTTTTCATGAGATATGGCCTTCCCCTGAACACTTTATTGGTCGAGTTACTAAACCTGAAGTTGAACGTGAAACCAAACTCTCAGGCCATACTTCAGAGTCCAAGACTAAACCCAAATCAGAGTCCAAGACTAAACCCAAAGTTGAGCCACGGTGGGTTTCAATGCTGCAATCAGATAACTACCAACCCACAGTGTTTGTCACTTACACAAAATCGGTAGAACTGTCAAAAATCGAACAATCTGTTGACACATTCATAGGTGTTGATCGCTCCAATGAAAGGCAGACATTAGAAAAATCAAGCATTCTTTTTGCTTGCTCATCGGCATCATGGCCGGTGGTGGAACCTTACATTGAAACCTTGCATTCTGTCAGAAGAGAAAAACTAGAAGGTCCCCCACACACTCGAAAAGAACGGCTTAGTATCCAAGATAGGTTCCTTAAATCTGCACAGAATAGGCAAATTACAGTGTTTCCCGTTACTCGTTATGGGCATCAGCTTGAAGGAACAATAGAAGACTTTGATAAAGATGCCATCTATATGCAAATCAGAGAATGCCTAGTGATTGTATATAGACATGGTCTCTATGAATTTGCAATGGGTCAATGGTATCAAGGAGTCGTAACTAAATTTGACGAAGATAAAGGTTTTGGTTATATAAGATCAAATAGTTTTGAACGAAGTATTTTTGTGCATATAGAGGAGGTTCATGACCGATCTATTAGTACTCTGCAACCAAACCAAAGAGTAGAATTTGAGCTAAATCATACGGCGAAGGGTGGGGGTTTATCTGCTATTAACGTGGAACTCATCTAAAAGTAAATTCAAGAATATTGAAACGCTTTTATTTTTTTTGAGCTACCTCTCGAAATCGAGGAAACGCTTATAGCAATCGGCTAAGTGTTTTGTAAACCAGCAACCTCTTGACAATTCGGTTCTTGCAGGGTATAATTTAAAAAACACAACAGGAAGCCGAGACCCACGTATACATAATGAATCGAATTGACAAAAAATTTCAAGAACTCCGAGACCGAGGTGCCAGCGCATTTATGCCCTACCTCTGTGCTGGAGACCCAAATCCTGAACTTACCGACAAACTTCTCCTCACCCTCGAGGAAGCTGGGGCAGACCTTATCGAACTCGGTGTCCCCTTCTCCGATCCAATCGCAGACGGACCGACTGTCCAACGCGCAAGCGAACGCGCCCTTACACATCGTATCTCACTGGAGCAGATTTTGGCAATGGTGGCAGATCTCCGCCCACAGACGGAAATTCCTATCGCTTTGATGAGCTACTATAACCCAATTTTCCGGATGGGGGAAGAGGCGTTTTGCAAGGCTGCATGCGAAGTAGGTGTTGATGGTTTAATTGTTCCTGATCTACCGCCAGAACAAGCACAATCGCTCCTTGAAATCGCACCGCAATATAACCTCGCTACGATCTTCATGGTTGCCCCGACAAGTCCACCGGAACGGATGCAACTGATCGCATCGGTCAGTACAGGATTTATCTATTGTGTTTCACTGACGGGTGTGACAGGGGCGCGGGCGATGTTGTCAGACGAAATCGCGCCGACGATCGCGGAGTTGCGAAAACATACGGATAAGCCCATCAGTGTCGGTTTCGGTGTGTCAACGCCTGAGCAGGCAGAACAGGTGGCGGAGATTGCCGATGGTGTGATTGTGGGAAGTGCGATTGTCAATGTTATCGAAGAACATATCAACGACGAAGCGAAATTACTTAATGCGGTGAAACGATTCGCATCGGAGTTAACAGCAGGTGTGAAAGCATAAAGTGTGATCCTGTTTCTGTATCTACCTGTCTTCCAATGTGTGAAGGTGGATATCGAGACCGCATAAAGGACTCAACACATGGCTTATAGCAATTTCACTTTACAAGCAGCACAAAAAACGTTTCAATTGGAAATAGTTCAGTCTATAGGCCTCTTTGCCAAAACAGAGTTGGTGGAGCCGAGTTCGGAACTCATCAAGGCGTTGGCAAAGAAGGTCCCGTTAGCCGTTGCGATAGGTACAGAGAAGGCAAAGTCAGAAATGATTGTCGCCGATATACTCGTTGAACTCCGGGAGCACTTTGAACACCGCATCAGTCTTTTTTCGGGTATTGATTTCAATGTTGATGCCGAAAACGACTTGACTGGCGTGTGTGATTTTTTGGTGAGTCTGTCCCCAAATCAATATTATTTGGAGGCACCTGTTATCATCCTTATTGAAGCGAAAAAGGATGATCTCATAATAGGACTTGGACAGTGCGTCGCGGAGATGATCGCTGCGCAACGCTTTAATACCGAACAAGAGAACGACATTTCATGTGTTTATGGGGCTACCACAACGGGGACGCATTGGCTCTTCCTCAAATTGGAAGGCAAGCGACTCCACATTGACATGGAAACTTATATGCTGGAACGCTGTGACAAAATTCTCGGCATTCTCGCCAGCATGGTATCACAAAAAGCATAGCGTAAATTCTAACTCAGACAATTAGCTACATCCCGCGTTTGATACCGAATTCCATCTCAAACGCCTCCCAAATGTCTTCAAGAATATCAACTGTCGCCGCTTCATATCCATCTTCCACTTGCGCCTTGTCGGCAGGACCAAACATAACAACACCGTCTATCGGTGCTGCAAGACAGAATTGCATTGCCAGATGGAGGATGTTAACGTCGCGCTCCTGACACCATCGCCACATGGCGTGCGCCTTGGGTTCGGCATCAGGATTACGGCGGCGTTCGGTTTCAAGGTCCGGCTCGACCCCCGTCAAACTGCCCATACCTAACGGACTCGCAAGGATGATACCGACATCGTGCTGGCGCGCCAAGGGCAACGTTGTCTCTGCTGCAGATTGCGATAACAGTGTGTAGTCCAAGAAGGTCAGGATAATGTCAATATGTCCGGTTTCAATGAGTTCCCTGTGGAATTCATGCGAACGCACACCCGCACCGATATGTCGAATTAACCCCTCCGCTTTCATCTCTAAGAGTGTATCCAATGCTTGACCGGGTGCCAGGACGCTTTCCATATCAAGCGGATCGTGGATGAGCACGGCATCAAGGTAATCCGTGCGGAGGGATTTGAGACTGTTTGTGACGCTCCAGCGTGTGCCATCTGCGGAGAAGTCTTTTCGACGTTCCGGGTGCGTGCCGACCTTTGCTTGCAGATAAATCTCTTCTCGCAATCCACCAGAGAGTGCTTCACTCCAGAGATGTTCGGCATGTCCCGGATAGGTGTCAATATAGTTAATGCCGAGTTCGATACCGCGTCGGATTGCACCGATAACTTCAGCATCGGGTTTCTGCCAGAGCCATGCCGCGCCGAGCGCGAGTGCGTTTGGACGCATCTCCGTACGTCCCATCCGTCGGGTTTCTAATTTTGAGTTTTCCATAATCGTCCTGTCAGTTACGGCACGACAGTGTCTACTATCTTGCGACGCACAATAAAATGTGTAACGGCATGACGGCGTGTGCCTATTGTTTCATTCAGTTTTTTCAGAGGTATGTTCGTAGTAGTGCGATTTATCGCACGTCTACGCGTTCGTAACGGGCAATAAATTGCCCTACTACAAACCAGACCTACCGCTAATTTCAAGGTGACCGAAGCCCTATTATTACCCCAGTGCCTCTTTTAATTTATGTGTAGATTCAGCAAGAGATTCTTGTAGATAGGGATATGAAAAACCGCCCCACCGATCAGGGGGTGGTTCGTGCGCCTGTGCGATTTTCAGATTCACAAAAACAGGGCCGGTCTCATTCCAGATTTTGGGAAGTGCTGCTTCCAATTGGTCTGCATCGTCAAATTCATAAACCTGTTGAAAACCGACACCTTTCGCAATCATCGTCCAACTGAAACCGCCGTTACCAACAGGGACGGGTTGATTGCCTGTCACCTCATAAGTGCCGTTATCACAGACGAAAAGAAGGTAGTTGGGCGGTGGTGTGTTTAGGGCAGTAATTGTCGCTAATGTGCCTAAACACATCAGCATACTTCCATCACCGTTAAGCACAATAACCTTCTTATCCGGTTTAGCGAGTGCGATGCCGAGTGCGAAGTCAGCGGCGTGTCCCATGGCACTGCCGACGGAGGCATAGTCCAACGAATGTGTTGATATTTTGCCCCACGGCACGGTTGTTCCCATGGTTGTGACAACAATTTCATCTGTCCGTCGATTTGCGATAAGCTGTAGACACTCCTCTTTGATGAGCATAATTTTCTCCAATCGTCTGAGACTATCAGGATTTACGCAAAATTGAGCTGAGACACCTAATTTTTCAACAGCAAAGATGATTACCGCCACAGGATCGGTGCGGTTAGAAACCGCACCTACCAGACTTTTAGTGCGTGAGTCCTGACTATTGTTCTTCCTCTGGTGGTAGGAACTTAATTTGTGGCGGTGTTTTTAGCGCGGTCGTCGTAATCTGGACGTGCTGTGCGAATTCTGCCTCGGTCTCAATGCCATCAATACCACCGCCCCAGATAGCGAATGTGCGATAGGTAAGTCTGCCATCCGCATTTGGGGTTAGAATAACAGGTAAAGACGAAAATTCGGTTTGTGATGCATCAAGTCCGGCATCTTGTGGATCGCGACCGGTGAGGACGATGAGCGCAACGCCGAGTGTATCCATGCCGCTTGGATCCGTTCCCCAACTCCAAACCCATCCCTGTTTTACATCCTCATCATAAGCACCGTTCGGATATGGAATACCCGTGATAAAAGCATAATCCGTCGGTAGGTCTCCATCAATATGGATATGATGCTCAATCCACGGATTTTCGCCATAAACAAACGTGGTTGATATGAACCGACGGACCTCACCCTGAATGTCCCACGTTGGCAGAATCCGTTGAACGATAGAGCGAATAGCCCCGTCGGCGAGGATCCGGATGTAATCACCTTCGGTCGGCAGAGGAATCATTTTTCTATCCGCCTTGTGCCATAATGCAATCCCTCCAAAACCTATGAGCCCCTCCGAGGGTGTTAGTGCAACCATCTTCTCTGTTTCAGAGTTGAGGAGTTCATTCAGGGATAAACCGATGGATTTAGAGACACTCAACTGCTCCGCTGCCGCAGTCTCCTGTCCGAGTTCGGAAACCGCACTATTGGACGATTTTCGGATAAAGTAAACGTCTTGGTTCTCAAGGTCGCGGGCGATCCACTGCTGCTCGGGTTTCTCTATCTCTATTTGCACCTGTTGGGAGAGCGTGATCCCGTTCTGCTCAAAATGGTGTCTGAGTTCTGGTGAGATTGGCCGCCCGTAATCTAATTCGGGTTGGAACATTATATCCACACTAAAAAGTTCCGACCGTTTTTTGCCGTACGCAATAAAGGCACCGTTTGGTTTTAGGAGGTACGCAATCAAATTCGATTCCATTGCTGCGACAGCACTCAGTTCAGGAAGGATTGCGGCGCGCGTCTGTTTATTGATGTCAAGCGTTAAGGTCGCCTTAACATTCGGGTCGTAAAGGATTGAAATCTCTTTCGTTTCTTCCGGCTCCAGGTCCAACAAGAAGCAAAGTTGATCGCGTTCGCCGTCATAGTCCAAATCATCCGCTTGCGCAGGAACCATCACTTCTCGTGGTGCTTTTCCAGTAACAACAGAATACGCTTTGAAGGTGAAATCAGGGTTCACCTTTCGGAGTTGGGCACCAGTCAGCACAATCGGGACTTTTTTTCGGTGGAGAGGTAACGTGTTTTGAATAGAGAGGCGAATCTTGCTAATCTTCTGATTGCCCCCGGGCATCGTACAAGCACCGAGCATCAGTAGAGAAACAAGAATAAGCGATAGGCAAATTCTTGAAACCGATCTCACTCTATCATTCTGGATGTTATTGTGTGTCTGTAGAGTTTCCAATTTTTTTCCTAAGTTGAAATTAGCATTAAAGGTCTGGTAGCACTTCAAGGAGACGTCCAATTTCAGATGTTGTGTTGTAAAAATGCGGTGAAACCCTGACCCCGGTTCCACGCTCTGCAGTGACGATGTTTTCAGCGAGCAGTATATTATAGATTTCAGTCGGTGTTAGCCGCTTACTGTCAAAAATGACAATTCCAGCCCGTTCTGAATCCGCTCGCGGTGTGATGACGCGGTAGCCTTTGGCTTCCAATCCGGCTATTAAATGTCCTGTCAGTTCCAAGAGGTGTCCTTCGATTGTGGAAATACCAATCTCAAGGAGCAATTCGATTGCAGCTCTGAGCCCATACAATCCGACGCTGTTGTAGGAACCTTCTTCAAAGCGGGTTGCATCCGGCTTCTGTGTTAGGTCGTAATTGAGGAAATCGCGTGGATTCACGACACTCGCCCAACCGACATTTGTATTAATCAGGCGTTCCCGTTTCTCATTAGCACAGTAGAAAATCGCTGCACCCTCCGGGGCGAGCAACCATTTATGCCCGTCGGCGGCGAGAATATCAATGTTACAGGACTTGACATTCACTTCAATCGCTCCGAGACTCTGAATGGCATCCACAACGAACCAAATATCGCGTTCTCGGCAAATTTCGCCGAGTGTCTGAATATCGTTCCGGAAGCCGGAGGCGAATTCTACGTGGCTAATCGTTACAACCCGTGTGCGCTCGTCGATTGCGGAAGCCACATCTTCGACCTGGATGCGTCCAGCGCGCTCCGGTATCATACGCGTTTGGACCCCATAGCGTTCCTTCAAACTCCACCACGGATAGACGTTCGCAGGAAACTCTACCGCTGTTGTGACGACGTTGTCCCCTGCTTGCCAATCGATACCGTTCGCCGCAACGAGAATACCTTGTGTCGTATTCTTCATAAAGGCGATTTCGGTTGTGTTGGCATTGAGGAGTTGTGCCGCTGCGCCTCGACAGATTTCCGCTTCCGCCTCCCAAAGTTTGGCGTTCACGGCACCGTTTACAGTCGCATCTTCCAAAAAGTCAGTCATCGCAGCTTGCACTCGACGCGATAGTGGAGCAACACCGGCGTGATTCATATAGATATAGGTCTCGGTTACCGGAAATTCATCGCGCAGACTCTGGCGCAATTTGGAATCAGTCAAATTATTCAAAGTGTTCCCTCACGCATCCGTATTCAAAAGTGTTTCGACTGTATAATCTTTCACGTGTCTGACGTTAGCGAAGGCGATGAGTTCACCAAACAGGCCGCAGCAGAATATCAAAATCCCGCCAACCACGAAAATAGGACCCAGATTCGGAATTTCTGCGAGGTTTAAGACTCGCAAGAAAAAAGAGTGGATAGGCGTTGTTAAAAGAATGCCACCAAGTATGAAAAATAAAACACCGATAGGACCAAAAAATCGAATGGGTCGCCGCTTGTATCGAAAAATAAACAAGCGTGCCAGTTTACTTAGGTCTGATAGTTCTTGGCTCGCTTGTCGAATTTGATTTTCCGCTATCCATCCAAGTACCAACAACGCGACAGCTGTCCCGAAGCAGCTAAACGCTGCAATATTAGTGTTGCCAAACAAAATGCGTCCTAAAACGAAGAAAGGGAGACTGAGGAACGCCGCGGCTTGAAAAGCTCTCTGCTTCGGATTAAAAAGGACATTGGACAACCGTTGCCAGAGCGAAGGCTCCTGTATTTCAGGACGTAGTGCGAAGACGGAGATGATAAGCTTGAAGGCTATAATATCCAACGCTACACGCCAGACTCTACCGAGCCCATATTTGCTCTGACCAAAACGTCTCGGATGATGTGTGACGACGATTTCAGCGATACGCGCCCCTGCCACAGTGGACATCGCAGGAATGAACCTGTGCATTTCACCATAGAGCGGCACCTGTTTGATAACCGAAGCGCGATATGCTTTCAGTGAACATCCATTGTCGTGGATCGGTACCCCTGTCACCTTACCGATTATCCAATTCGCAACGATAGAGGGGACACGCCGTGTCAAGAATTTATCTTGTCTTTCTTTCCGCCACCCGCATACCAAATCGTAGCCTTTGTCCAATTTTTCAAGGAGTTTCGGAATATCGGCAGGATCGTTTTGTAAATCGCCATCCATGCTAATAATTTGTTCGCCACGTGCGAATTCAAATCCTGCTGCCATCGCCGCTGTCTGCCCGGCATTCTCTTTAAATCGAATGATGACCAATTGCGGAACCCGTTTACTCAGTTCTGAGAGCACTGCAAAAGTCGTATCCTTACTCCCGTCGTCAACGAATAATACTTCATAAGTATCACCGATTGTCTCACATACCGCCTGAATTTTTTCAAGCAAGGGGTGAATGTTGTCTTCTTCATTGTAAACCGGGACCACGATGGATAGAATTGGTCTCTCGTCCATATACTCTCTTAGTGCCAATCCGATGCATTCAAAAGGATTTGATGCGCTTCACTGAGTGAATCAAAAGTTCCTGCGTCCATCCATTTTCCTTGCACAAAACTGTATGCCAGCTCGCCACGCTGCATATAGGCGTTATTGACAGACGTTATTTCATACTCTCCACGTGCCGAAGGCTCAATCGTACGGATGATGTCAAACACGGATACATCGTAAAAATAGACCCCTACTACAGCATAATTACTCTTCGGACGCTCAGGTTTCTCCTCAATTGCGACGATGCGGTCATTTCCATCCAAAACGGCAACACCGTAACGTTCTGGATCAGGTACCTGTTTAAGCAGGACACGAGCCCCTTTCGATTGCGCGAGAAAATCATCGGCCGCATGCCGGATTGAGGTCTCAAAGATATTGTCCCCCAACAAAACGGCGATGCTGCCGTTATTGGCAAATCCCTCGGCTAATGCAAGGGCATGCGCGATACCTTTTGCCTCCTCCTGCACGCGATACGTGAATTCACATCCGAAATCCTTTCCACTGCCCAAGGCATTCACAAAGTCGCCGACATATTGCGGATTCGTCACGATAAGAATATCGGTAACGCCTGCTGTCGTGAGCTGTTTGACGCTGTGAAACACCATAGGTTCATTACCAACAGGCAGGAGGTGCTTACTGGTAACTTTAGTAAGGGGATGCAAACGGGTACCAAGTCCGCCTGCGAGGATTACGCCTTTAAGCACGGCTTAGCTCTTCCCTCCGCGTCCGGGGAAAGTGAGTTCAGCAACACCCGACTTATCTAACTCACCCAATCCGAGTTCAATCATGCGGTCATACTGTGCCTTAGTTGCTTCTGCGAGAGGTAACGAAATCCCCTCAGCGTTTGCCAAGTCAAGTGCGATTCCTGAATCCTTAGATGCATGCGCAGCCGAGAAATAACACTCATGATCCCGTGCTTCCATATCCTCTCCATCGGTCTCTAAGACACGGGAGTTTGCCCCGGTCTGTGAAAAAACGTCCTGTAACATCGCCAGATCCAACCCGAGTGCAGCACCCAAACCGAGACCTTCAGCCAATCCTGCTGTATTGATGTTCATGACCATATTGACGAGTGCCTTAACCTGTGCTGCCTGACCGGCTTCACCGATGTACCGGAGGGAAACACTCATTGACTCCAGAATTGGGAGTGCCTTGTCAAATGTTGCCTTTTTACCACCGCACATTAGGTAGAGCGTCCCTTCGCGTGCCTGTGTAATGCTACTTGCCATACATCCTTCAAGGCTTTCAGCACCATGCTTCGCTGCGAGTTGTTCGATATCTACGTGGATCTGCGGACTCAGCGTTGCACAGTTAATAAAGACTTTGCCCGTTGCCTCTTTGAGTAGGCTATCGTCGGCAGCGTCGGAGAAAATTGTCCGCATCGCCGCATCGTCCGTAACCACGGTGATGATATAGTCAGCGAGAACCGTAACGTTGGCGAGTTCTCCAGCTGCGGTTGCTTCAATTTCTGCCGCGAGCTCCTCTGCGCGTTCGCTTGCGACATCGTATACAGCAGTGACATTGAACCCTTCATCATTGAGGTGTCGAGCGATGTTCGCTCCCATTCTGCCGACACCTACAACACCAATTTTGTAGTCTGCATTCGCCATCTTTATTTCCTTTCCTTGTCCTTTCTATATCTAATTTTTCCATTCCAAATTTATATAGGACTTACGCAGCGTTAAATTTGAGTGAGGGTGATTTGAGTTGCTGGCAG